>JBAVMB010000109.1:0-6049 GCA_049689615.1 Allostellaceae bacterium | reverse complement strand
GAACAACGGCGCGAGGCGCTGGCGCAAACATGATGCGGCAACGGCAGCCAGGCGCCGGCGCACGATCTCGCGCTGCTCGCCTTCGAAGAAGTCGCACGCCAGCGCTTCGACTCGTGGCTGGAGGGCATGCGCGCCGCTGACCAGCCGGCCGACGAGGCTGCCTTTCCATGCCAGCATGCCGTTGGCAGCGAGCGTGAACTCGCGGTCCGGCGCGGCGGCCAACCGCGCGACCCGGCGGCCGATTTCGCCGCGCAAGACCCGCTGTGCCGCCGCCAGCAGGGTCTTGGCAACATCTCCCGAAGCCGCCAGATCGGGCCGGAAGCGGAAGCCGTCGAGGCGGCCGACATAATGGCCTTCGACCTTGACCTCGCCCGCCTCGCTCACCGATGCCAGCAGCTCGCGCGGATCGGCCAAGCGGCGCGTGAGATAGGCGGCACGCTTGTCGACGAACCGCTGGGTGATGCGGTCGTGCAGTGCATCGGACAGATTGTCCTCGATGGCGCGGGCACGTTCCTGCCAGCCGCCGGCATTGTCGAGCCAATCGGCGCGATGCGCGATGTAGGTCCAGGTGCGGACATGCGCGATGCGCATCATCAACGTGTCGATGTCGCCGTCGACACGGTCCAGCTGGTCGACTTGGCCAGCAACCCAGTCGGTCGGCAGACGGCCGTGCGGCCCCGCGAGATGGCGATAGATCTGCGCCAACAGCCGCGCATGCGTATCGCTCAGGACCTTGCGGAAATCCGGAATCTGGCAGACTTCCCAGAGCAGGCGTACCGCCGCGGGGTTGGTCGCCAAGCCGGCGACGTCGGTCATTTGCGCCAGCGCGCGCAATGCGGCGTGATCGTCGGCTTGCGGCGCCGAAACCAGGCCGGGAAAGTCGGGCCGGCGCTCAAGCGACGCGATCAGGCCACCGAGCGAGCGATAGTCGAGTCGCGCATTGCGCCAGTAAAGCCGCGACAGCGGATCGAAACGATGATTTTCGACCGCTTCGACGACCGCATCGTCGAGCGCCTTGATCTCGTCGGTGACACCGAACGTTCCGTCATTCATGTGACGGCCGGCGCGGCCGGCGATCTGGGCGATTTCGGCCGGCGCGAGCCGACGCGGCGCATGACCGTCGAACTTAACAAGGCGCGCGAACGCAACATGGTCGAGGTCCATGTTGAGACCCATGCCGATCGCGTCAGTCGCGACCAGGTAATCGACCTCGCCCGACTGGAAAAGGCCGACTTGGGCGTTGCGCGCGCGCGGACTCAAGGCGCCGAGCACGATGGCGGTGCCGCCCTGGCGCCGACGCATGATTTCGGCGAGCGCGAAGACGTCAGCGACCGCGAAGGCGACGATGGCGCTGCGCGGCGGCAGGCGCGTCAACTTCTTGGCGCCGGTATAGGACAGCGTCGAGAAGCGCGGCCGCGACGAGATCTCGGCGCCCGGCACCAGACGCCGCAGCAGCGGCGCGATCGTGTCCGAGCCGAGGAACATCGTCTCGCTCAGGCCGCGCGCATGCAACAGGCGGTCGGTGAAGACGTGGCCGCGCTCGCGGTCGCCACAGAGCTGGATCTCGTCAACGGCGAGGAAATCGACCGGCCGGTCCAACGGCATCGATTCGATGGTGCAAACGAAATGGCTCGGATTCGGCGGGACGATCTTCTCCTCGCCGGTGATCAGCGCGACGGCCCGCGCGCCCTTGAGCCGCACGACGCGGTCGTAGTTCTCGCGCGCCAGCAGGCGCAGCGGAAAGCCAATCATGCCGGTTTGGTGACCGAGCATGCGTTCGATGGCGAGATGGGTCTTGCCGGTATTGGTCGGGCCGAGCACAGCCCGGATGCGCGACGGACGGGAAACCAGCCCCATGCCTGGCGATGATGAGTCATCGCGCCGCGAAACGCAACCGTCCGGGAATAGACAGCGCTCTATGGCGTTTTCTTGACGACGGGCCGGCAGCGGCCTAGGAGAAATCGCATGGCGAAATTGGCGTTTCGCGGACGGCTGCGGCGGGCAGCAGGCGCGGTGCTGGCGGCCATTGCAGCCTTGGCCCTGGCGGTGATGCCAATCGTGGCGGCGCCTGGCCCGGGCCCGCAGCCTAATTACGGCGTGCCGTTTCCCGCACCGCGCTTCCTTGGCCCATTCGCGCCAGCACCGACACCGCGATTCGTCCAGGTTTGCGACGGCAGTGAGCCGATTGTCGGCGGCATTCTCGGCGCCTCAGCTGGCGGCTTGCTGGCCGCGGCCTTGAGCGAGAATCACGGCCGAGTCGACCCAGGCGCGACGGTGTTCGGTGTCATCACCGGCGCAATGATCGGCGCCACCTTCGCCGCCGACCACTGTCCGCCAGCCCCGACCAACTGAAGAAAAGGGCGGAGACTCGCCGCCTCCGCCCTGCAGACGAGAATCTCAACCCGTCGAGTCGCGCCTAGGCGCCTTCGTCGTATTCCGTCGAGATGTCCTTGCCGGTGTAGTCCGGCATCAAGCCCGCCGAAACCAGGCTGACCACCGCGCAGCCAGCGATGTAGATGGCAATGGCATAGCCCGAATGATATGCGGCAAACAGTGCCGTAGCGATGATCGGCGCCGGACCGCCGGCGATGATCGAGGCGAGCTGATAGCCGAGCGACGCTCCGCTGTAACGCAATCGCGGCGTGAACGATTCGGCGATCAGCGCGGCCTGCGGGCCGTACTGCATGTCATGCGGTATCAGCGACAGCACGATGGCGATGAACACGGCCGACGGCAGCGCCGTGTCGAGCATACCGAAGTAGAGGAAGCCGAAAACACCGGTCACCGCCGCGCCGATCAGGTACATCTTGCGGCGGCCGATGCGGTCGGAGATGTGGCCGGATAGCGGAATCGTGACGAACGACAGCACCGAGGCGGCAAGCACCGCCGACAGAATCAGGTCGCGCGGCAGCTTCAGCGTACCAGTGGCGTAGGCGAAGACGAACGCCGTGAAGATGTAGAACGGCGCCTGCTCGGCCATGCGCAACAGCGCCGAGAGAATGATCTCGCGCGGCTGTTTTCTGATGACTTCGATGATTGGCGCGCGCTCGATCTTTTTGCGTGCAACGAGTTGCTGGAAGACCGGCGTTTCGAGAATGCCGAGCCGGATCCACAAGCCGATGCCGACCAGCACGATGCTGAGCAGGAACGGAATGCGCCAGCCCCACACGAGGAACTGGTCGCCCGACCAGGTGCTGAACACCAGGACCGCGAGGTTGGACAGGAACAGGCCTGACGGCACACCAAATTGCGGCCATGAGGCAATGAGGCCGCGGTGGCCGCGGCCGCGTGCCCATTCCATCGAGATCAGGACCGAACCGCCCCATTCACCGCCGACGCCAATACCCTGCACCATGCGCAGGATAGTCAGGATGATCGCGCCCCAGATGCCGATCGAGGCATAGCTCGGCACGAAGGCGATCAGGAATGTGGCGATGCCCATGCACAGAAGCGTCGCGATCAGCGTCGCTTTGCGGCCGATGCGGTCGCCGTAATGACCGAAGATCGCAGCACCCATCGGCCGGCCGACGAAGCCGATGAAATAGGTGCCGAAAGCGGCGAGCGTGCCGGTCAACGGATCTTCGTGCGGAAAGAACAGTTTCGGAAAGGCGAGACCGGCAGCGGTGCCATAGATGAAGAAATCGTACCATTCGATCGTCGTACCGACGGTGGCGGCAATCACCGCCTTGCGCAATTCGGCGCTGTGCTGACTGTCCGAAAGTTTGCCGTAGGTGGCCGTGGTGGCCATGGTGGTGCCCTCCCTGGGTTGCGAGGGGCCCGTTGCCCGGGCTCGTAGGCGGCCTTAAGCGGGCCGGCCTTTTGACTCCACGCCGCAGGATAACCCGTGCAGGACCGCCGTCCAAGCCTGCGGCCGCATGCGCCCTATTGCAGTGCGGCAGCGCTTTCCTCATATCTGGCGCGACCCGGCAAGAGGCCGGGATCGGATCGGAATGGGGAGCGTGCCGGAATGACGGCGGAAAAACATAACTTCGAGGCGGAAGTCAGCCGCCTGCTCGAGATCGTGGCGCACTCGCTCTATAGCGAGCGCGAGGTTTTCCTGCGCGAGCTGGTCTCGAACGCTTCCGACGCCTGCGACAGGCTGCGTTATCTGGCGCTGACCGAGCCCAAGCTGGTCAAGGGCGATGCCGCCTATCGCATCACGCTGACCGCCGATGCCGCGGCGCGCACTCTCACCGTCGCCGACAACGGCATTGGCATGAGCCGCACCGAGCTGATCGACAATCTCGGCACCATCGCCCGTTCGGGTACCTCGGCGTTCGTCAAGAATCTGTCCGGCGACCAGCGCAAAGACGTGGCGCTCATCGGCCAGTTCGGCGTCGGCTTCTATTCGGCGTTCATGGTCGCCGACAAGGTCGAGGTCCTGTCACGCAAGGCCGGCGAGACCGAGGCGCACCTCTGGGTGTCGGATGGCAAGGGCGATTACACGGTGGATGCGGCGACCAAGGATTCGCACGGCACCGTCGTTACGCTCCGTCTCAAGGCCGACGCGACCGAGTTCACCGATCCAACGCGGCTGCGCCAAATCGTCAAGCGACATTCGGACCACATCGCGCTGCCAATCGTGCTGCACGATCAGGGCAAGGACGAAACCATCAATGCCGCTTCGGCGCTGTGGCTCCGGCCCAAGAACGAGATCACACCCGAGCAGTACCGCGAGTTCTATCACCACGTCGGTCATGCTTTCGACGAGCCGTGGCTCACCATCCACAACCGCGCCGAAGGCACGCTCGAATACACCAGCCTGCTGTTCGCGCCGTCGAGCAAGCCGTTCGACCTGTTCGAGCCCGAGCGCAAACACCGGGTGAAACTCTATGTCCGGCGAGTCTTCGTCACCGACGATTGCCAGCCGCTGCTGCCCGCCTATCTGCGCTTCCTCAAGGGCATCGTCGACTCCGAGGATCTGCCGTTGAATGTCAGCCGCGAAATGCTGCAATCCAATCCGACGCTGGCGCGGATGCAGACGCAGATCACCAAGCGCGTGCTCGGCGAATTGGCCAAGAAGGCCAAGGATGCACCCGACGAATACGCCAAGTTCTGGGACAATTTCGGCGCCGTGCTGAAAGAGGGCCTGTACGAGGACCGCGAGCACCGCGACGAGCTTTTGGCGCTGGCGCGGTTCCGTTCCACCGCCGGCGACGGCTTCGTGTCGCTCGACGACTACGTCGCGCGCATGAAGCCGGGCCAAAAGGCGATCTACACGATCAGCGGCGATACGCCGGAGCGCGTCGCACGCAGCCCGCAGCTCGAAGGTTTCCGTGCGCGCGGCGTCGAAGTGCTGCTGTTGACCGATCCGGTCGACGAATTCTGGCTGCCGGCGCTGGGCGCCTACAAGAAGATGCCGTTCAAATCGGCAACCCGTGGCGCGGCCGAGCTCGACAATCTCGCCACCGAAGCGCAGGGCAAGACGGAGGCAGCGCAGACCGGCAGGGAGACCGCCAGCCTGATCGCGTTGATGAAGCTGTCGCTCGGCGAGGCGGTGAAGGATGTGCGCGTCTCGACGCATCTGACCGACAGCGCCGTCTGCCTCGTTGCAGACGAAGGCGATCTCGACATGCGCCTCGAGCGCCTGCTGCGCCAGCACCAGAAACTCGATCAGGCGAGCAAGCGCATTCTCGAGATCAATCCGAAGCATCCGCTCATAGCGCGGCTCGCCGATCTTGCCGGCAAGGACGGCGCGGCCAACGCGCTCGGCGACTTCGCCTGGGTGCTGCTCGACCAGGCGCGCATTCTCGAAGGCGAGCAACTGCCCGATCCGCCGGCCTTCGCGCGACGCTTGTCCGATCTGCTGGCGAAAGGTTTGGCGGCCTAGGCCGTCAGCGCTGCGCGATCTGCGCCGCGGTCAGGATCGGGCCGATGCCGTGTTCCTGCAGCAGCACTGCGATGCCGCCGTTGCCCAGGGTCTTGACCTGGGCAGCGGGGACGATGAACTCGGCCGACCAACCCGTCCATTTGCCGAGCTGGCTGTAGCTGCGCACCGGATTGTAGTCGGTGAGCGTGTGGCCTCCATTCTCGCCGCGCAGCACTGGCG
>JBAVMB010000108.1:0-6683 GCA_049689615.1 Allostellaceae bacterium | reverse complement strand
AGAATGTCCGACTCCTTGACGATGACGAGCTCTTCGCCGTCGATCTTCACTTCGGTGCCGGACCACTTGCCTAACAGCACGCGATCGCCTGCTTTGACGTCGAGCGTGTGGAGCTTGCCGTCCTCGGTACGGGTACCGGGACCGACGGCGACGACTTCGCCCTCCATCGGCTTCTCCTTCGCGGTGTCCGGAATGATGATGCCGCCCGCCGTCTTCTCCTCGGACTCGAGACGACGGATCAGGACACGGTCCTGCAACGGCTTGAACTTCATGGGTAAAACCCTCCTCGTTGGTTTGATCCAAACACGGCCGCCAACCCCCGTTCCGAGGCGGCTGTTAGCACTCGCGGCCGTTGAGTGCCAGTGAGATAGGGGTTGGGCCTTGGCCTGTCAACGGGCCGACTCGGATTTAGCAGCACTTTTTGTTCGAGGCTGCTAACTCGTTGAAATAAATAATATTTTATTGAGGAAAGCGCGCCAAGCTGGAACGTTGTTGGCAACGGAAACGGATGGAGATCGTCTGACTTTGTGAGGTGCGCGCTATGAACCGAATGCGGCTGCAACTCTTCGATGGCTATCGGCTGACGACGGCCGAGATCCTCTATCACCTGCCGGACCATCCGCGCCTGCTGCAAAGCTTCGTCTGGCAGGAGCTCGACATCGCGCCGCGCTTTCCGGTGCTGCGCCGCTTCCTCGATTTTTGGACGCACAATCTCGATGGCAAGCTGCACTCGGTCAAAGTGGCGCAGGCGCAGCTCCTGGTACCGTCGCGGCTCAGCCACGCGCAGATTTCCCTCAGCCTGCACTAAGCTCGAGTGCGGCGCGGCAATGCGTCGCTTGCCAGAGCGCGTTCGGCGGAAGAGTGTCGCGCCATGACCGCAACCGAAGCCGGACGCGAGCAAAGCCTCGCCGACGCGAGCGACGCGCCGCGCATCCGCGCTGTCGCCTATTGGCTGCTCGTCTGCGCCACGATGATCTTCGTCATGGTGGCGCTCGGTGGCCTGACGCGGCTGACCGAATCTGGTCTTTCGATCACCCAGTGGCAGCCGGTGTCGGGCGTGTTGCCGCCACTTAGCGCGGCCGAATGGCAGGCGGCGTTCGACGCCTACAAGCAGATTCCGCAGTACGATGCGATCCACGCCGGCATGACGCTGGCGCAATTCAAGTCGATCTATTTCTGGGAATGGTTCCACCGCCTGTGGGGCCGGCTGATTGGCGTCGTCTTCCTGTTGCCATTCCTCTATTTCCTGCTGCGGCGGAGGATCCCGCCGAACCTGGCGCCGCGGCTCATGCTGCTGTTCCTGCTCGGCGCGTTCCAGGGTGCGCTTGGCTGGTGGATGGTCGAAAGTGGCCTCGAAAACCGCATCGAGGTCAGCCAATATCGCCTCGCCGCGCATCTCGCGATGGCGATCGTGATCTATGGCGCGATCCTTTGGGTGGCGCTCGACCTGTTGCGGCCGGCGCGGCACGAGACCGCGCCAGGTATGCGCCGCGGCGCGAGTGCGCTGGTGGCGCTCGCCTTTATCACGCTGATCGCCGGGGCCTTCACCGCCGGCCTGCGCGCCGGCTACATCGACAACACGTTCCCGCTGATGGACGGCCACATCGTGCCGCCGGCGTGGGGTCACTTGGCGCCGTGGTGGCGCAACCTGTTCGAGAATCCGGAAGCGGTGCAGTTCGATCACCGCGTGCTGGCGATCACCACCTGGCTCGGCGCGCTGGCGCTGTTCCTCGGCTCGTTCAAGGCGCAGCTATCGTGCTTCGCGCGCGGCGCGGTGCATGCGCTGTTTACCCTGGTGACGATCCAAGCCGGGCTCGGCATCGCGACGTTGCTGCTGGTGGTGCCGCTGCCGCTGGCGCTGTCGCATCAGCTCGGCGCGACGCTGGTGATCACCGCCGCTTTGGTCGTGCGGCACGCCCTAGCAGGCCCCGCCTAGAGCCGCGCCGGGCCCGAACTCGCGCCCGGCGGAGGGCCGGGCTAATATCGCGCCATGGCCGATTTCCCGCGCAAAACGCCGGCGGATTGGGCGGCACTCGCCGCCAAGGATCTCGGCGGCAAGGACGCCGCGACGCTGACCTGGCAGACGCCCGAAGGCATCGCCGTCAAGCCGCTCTATACCGCGGCCGATCTCGAGGCGATCGAGGGGCGCGACGATCTGCCGGGCTTCGCGCCGTTCACGCGCGGCGTGCGCGCGACGATGTACGCCAACCGGCCGTGGACCATTCGGCAGTACGCCGGCTTCTCGACTGCCGAGGAATCCAACCGCTTCTATCGCGAAAATCTCGCCGCCGGCCAGATGGGCCTGTCGGTCGCCTTCGACCTCGCGACGCATCGCGGCTACGACAGCGACCATCCGCGCGTCGTCGGCGACGTCGGCAAGGCCGGCGTCGCGATCGATTCCGTCGAGGACATGAAGATCCTGTTCGACGGCATTCCGCTCGACCGCATGTCGGTGTCGATGACCATGAACGGCGCGGTGCTGCCGGTGCTGGCCGGCTACATCGTCGCGGCGGAAGAGCAGGGCGTCGCCGCGTCGAAGCTCGCCGGCACCATCCAGAACGACATCCTCAAAGAGTTCATGGTGCGCAACACTTACATCTATCCACCGGGGCCTTCGATGCGCATCGTCGCCGACATCATCGAATACACCGCGCGCCACATGCCCAAGTTCAATTCGATCTCGATCTCGGGCTACCACATGCAGGAAGCCGGTGCGACCTGCGTGCAGGAGCTGGCGTTCACGCTCGCCGACGGTCTCGAATATGTGCGCGCGGCGCTGTCGAAGGGCTTGAAGATCGACGATTTCGCGCCGCGGCTATCGTTCTTCTTCTGCATCGGCATGAACTTCTTCATGGAGATCGCCAAGCTGCGCGCCGCACGGCTGCTGTGGGCGACGCTGGTGCAGGAGAAATTCAAGCCGAGCAATCCGGCGAGCCTGGCGCTGCGCACGCATTGCCAGACCTCGGGCGTCTCGCTCACCGAACAGGATCCGCACAACAATATTATCCGCACGACGATCGAGGCGCTGGCCGCGGTTCTGGGCGGCACGCAGTCGCTGCACACTAATTCCTTCGACGAGGCGATGGCGCTGCCGACGCCGTTTTCGGCGCGCATCGCCCGCAACACCCAGCTGATCATCGCCGAGGAATCCGGCGTGCCGCACGTCGTCGATCCGCTCGGCGGCAGCTACTACGTCGAAAGCCTGACCCACTCCGTCGCTGCGGCGGCGCGGTCTCTGATCGACGAGGTCGAGGCGATGGGCGGCATGACCAAGGCAGTCGAAAGCGGCCTGCCGAAGCTGCGTATCGAGGAAGCGGCGGCGCGGCGCCAGGCACGCGTCGACCGCGGCGAAGAAGTCATCGTTGGCGTCAACAAGTACCGCGCCAACCAGGGCGAGGACGCCGACATCCGCCTACTCGACATCGACAACTCGAAGGTGCGCGCGCAGCAGGTGGCAAGACTCGAAACGCTGCGGCGCGACCGGGATGCGGCCGAGGTCAAAGCCGCGCTCGACGCGTTGGGCGAGGCGGCTAAAAGCGGGCAAGGGAATCTGCTGGCGCTGGCGATCGAGGCGACCCGTGCCCGCGCCAGCGTCGGCGAAATTTCCGATGCGCTCGAACGCGTCTTCACCCGCCACCGCGCCACCATTCGCTCAGTCTCGGGCGTCTATGGGGGCGCCTACGAAGGCGACGAGGGTTTCCGCCACGTGCGCGAAGAAGTCGAAACCTTCGCCCGCGCCGAAGGCCGGCGGCCGCGCCTGCTGGTGGTCAAGCTCGGCCAGGACGGTCACGACCGCGGTGCCAAGGTGATCGCCACCGGCTTCGCCGATCTGGGATTCGACGTCGATATCGGCCCGCTGTTCCAGACGCCTGACGAGGCCGCGCGCCAGGCGATCGAGAACGACGTGCACGTCATCGGTGTGTCGTCGCAAGCGGCCGGCCACAAGACGCTGGTGCCGGCGTTGATCAAGGCGCTCAAGGCGCAGGGCGCGGGCAATATCCTGGTCGTCTGCGGCGGCGTCATTCCGCCGCAGGACTATGCCTTCCTCCAGGAGGCTGGCGTTGCCGCGATCTACGGGCCCGGCACCAACATTCCCTTGGCGGCGAGCGAGGTGCTCCAGCTCATCGCCAAGAAACGCATGGCCGCCTAGCCGCCGGAAGGCTCGCGGAAACCCGGTCACCACGCTATCTAAAGGCCCCGTGGGCACACTCTTTTTCATCGTCTTCATCGATCTGGTCGGCTTCGGCGTGGTAATTCCGCTGCTGCCGTATTACGCGCTCGAATTCCACGCCACACCGTTCGAGGTCACGACGATGATGGCGTGCTATTCGCTGGCGCAGTTCTTTGCCTCGCCATTGCTCGGCCATCTCAGCGACCGCCTCGGTCGCCGGCCGGTGATTCTGGCAAGTCTCGTCTGTTCGGTCGTGTCATATCTCTGGCTCGGGTTTGCGACGCAGCTCTGGATGCTGTTTGCCGCACGGCTGTTGGCTGGCGCCGGCGCCGGGAACATTTCCGCTGCGCAAGCCTATGTCGCCGACGTGACGCCGCCGGATCAGCGCGCCAAGGGAATGGGCATGATCGGCGCCGCCATCGGCCTGGGGTTCACCCTCGGTCCGGCGATCGGCGGCGCGGTTGCCGGCGGCGACGCCCAGAGCGCGCATCTCGCCTGGCCGGCCTTCGTCGCGGCGGCGCTGTCGGCGGCCGCATTCGTGTTGGCCTTCACGCGGCTCGAGGAAAGCCTGACGAATCACCCGGCGTCGGCGCCCGTCGGCCGGCTTGCGATGGCCAAGGCGGCGACAATGCGCCCGACGCTACGGCTGCTCCTGCTGCTGGTTTTCGTTTCGATCGCGGCTTTCGCGGGCATGGAAACAACCTTCGCGCTCTGGGCGCATGACGGCTTCGGCTGGGGTCCATTCCAGGTCGGCATGATCTTCTTCTATGTCGGCATCCTGTTGTCGGCGCTACAGGGTGGCGCCATCGGCAAGCTCGCCAAGGCGCTGGGCGAAACCAAGCTGGTGATCGCCGGTGCTTCGATCCTCGCTGTCGGGCTCCTGGCGCTGACCTTCGCGCACGCGCTGTGGTGGGTATTGGTCGCTTGTGCCTTGCTGGCGATCGGCATGGGCATGTTCAGCCCGTCGATGGCGAGCCTGTTTTCGCAGCAGGCGCGCGAGGGCGAGCGCGGCGGCGTGCTCGGCCTGTCGCAGTCGGCGCAGAGCCTGGCGCGCATCGTCGGTCCCGCGGTTGCCGGCGCGCTTTATGGCGGTTTCGGCCGCAACGCGCCCTATTATCTCGGCGCGCTGCTGATGGCCGGCGTCGTCTGGTTCGCGCTGCAGCTGCCGCGGCCCGAACGGCGATGACGCGCGAACGCCCGCCAAGCTCGCTCACCAGCCAGCCGTCCGAGGTCGGCTTCCGCCGCGAGCTCAAGGCGCTGTCGGGCGTGCTGCCTTATCTCTGGCCGAAGAATTCCACTGCGCTGCGCGTCCGCGTCGTGCTCGCGATTGCGTGCCTGGCGGCCGCCAAGGCGGTCAATGTCGGCGTGCCGGTGCTCTACAAGGCGGCGGTCGATATGCTGGCGCCGTCGGCCGGCGCGCTGATCGTCGTGCCGACCATGCTGATCGTCGCTTACGGCGCCGCGCGTGTCGGTGCGCAGCTGTTCAACGAGCTGCGCGATTCGGTGTTCGCCAAGGTCGAGCAGCGCGCCATCCGCACCATCGCGCTCAACACGTTCCGCCACCTGCACGGATTGAGTCTGCGCTTCCATCTCGAACGCCAGACGGGCGGCCTGTCGCGCGCCGTCGAACGCGGCGTGCGCGGCATGGAGTTCCTGCTCTCCTACCTGCTGTTCAGCCTGCTGCCGACAGTGTTCGAGATCGCGCTGGTGTGCGCCA
Organism: Allostellaceae bacterium; assembly: GCA_049689615.1. Lineage (GTDB taxonomy): Bacteria > Pseudomonadota > Alphaproteobacteria > ATCC43930 > CGMCC-115725 > REEB95. The sequence goes on along the minus strand of JBAVMB010000108.1, from coordinate 795 downwards.
TCCTGTGGCGCTTCTTCGCAGCCAGCCTGGCGCTGGCGACGCTTGGCACCATCGCCGCCTATGTCCTCTTCACCTTCGCGGTCACCGATTGGCGCATCAAGTACCGCCGCGAGATGAACCAGCGCGACACCGAGGCCAACACCAAGGCGATCGACAGCCTGCTCAATTTCGAGACGGTGAAGTATTTCGCCAATGAAGAGCACGAGGCCCGCCGCTTCGACGCCGCGCTCGCCGGCTACGAGCGCGCCGCGGTCAAGAGCCAGGTGACGTTGTCGGCGCTCAACATCGGCCAGGGCGCGATCATCGCCGTCGGCTTGGTGGTGGTGATGTGGCTCGCGGCGCGCGGCGTCGCGGCCGGCCGCATGACCGTGGGTTCGTTCGTGCTGGTGAATTCCTACCTTGTGCAGCTCTACATGCCGCTGAACGTGCTCGGCATGGTCTATCGCAACATTAAGCAGTCGCTCACCGATCTCGAATCGATGATCCGGCTGCTGAATGTGGAGCCCGAAGTTGTCGACAAACCGGCGGCGCCGGCGCTCGCCGTGGCGCGCGGCGAAATCGTCTTCGATCGCGTCTCGTTCGCCTACGATCCGCGCCGGCCGATCCTCGACGACGTGTCGTTCCGCGTGCCGCCGGGCCATACGCTCGCCATCGTCGGCTCGTCGGGCGCCGGCAAATCAACGGTGTCGCGGCTGTTGTTCCGTTTCTACGACGTCAACCATGGCGCGATCCGCGTCGACGGCCAGGATATCCGCGACGTGACGCAGGCGAGCCTGCGCCGTGCCATCGGCGTGG
>JBAVMB010000107.1:0-2504 GCA_049689615.1 Allostellaceae bacterium | reverse complement strand
ACGGTCACCGGCACGACCTCGTCCTTGAAGCGGCCGGATTTCTGCGCGGCCTCGGCGCGGTTCTGCGAGGTGAGCGCGAACTTGTCCTGCTGCTCGCGGGTGATCTGCCACTTGGTGGCGACGTTTTCTGCCGTGTTACCCATGTGGTAGCCGTTGAAAGCGTCCCACAGCCCGTCCTTGATCATGGTGTCCACCAACTCGGCGTCGCCCATGCGCGTGCCGTTGCGCAGATGGATGCAGTGGCGCGACTGGCTCATGCTTTCCTGGCCGCCGGCGACAAACACCTGCGCGTCGCCGCCGCGCAGCGCCTGAAATCCCATGACGACCGCGCGCAGGCCCGAGCCGCACACCTGGTTGACGGCGTAGGCCGGCACCTCTTTCGGCACACCCGCGGCCATCGACGCCTGACGCGCCGGGTTCATGCCCTCGCCGGCCTGGAGGATCTGGCCCATCACCACTTCGGCGACCTCGGCCGGCTCGACATGCGCGCGCTTCAGGGCCTCGGCGATCGCAACCTTGCCGAGCTCGTGCGCCGGCAAGGACGACAGGCCGCCGTTGAACGCGCCGATGGGCGTGCGGACGGCGGAAGCGATGACGATGTCGGTGGCAGCGGTCATGGGATGGGCCTTCCCGGTGAGCGGGCAACTATGCCCGGATTGCGGCTGTCCGGATTGATCCGGATCAATCCATTGATAATCCCGCCGGCCGGGTTTGGAAACCCGCGTGTAACACAATCGTGCGCCGCAAAATCAACGGCATCGCACCGCTGACGCAAGCCGGCGTCAAGCGCAGCCGGAGCGTCAGCGCCCGCCGAGATGACGACACGAAAGGCCGGGGACGACGATCCGAAAGACAGGCGACACCGCTACGAAAGAGCGCGGCCCGGCGCTTTCCTGAAAGTGCATGGTGGCCGCCGGTGCCGCTCCGGCGCCCGGAGGGGCTTCCATGAAATCCCTGTTGAGAGCCAGCGCCGCCGTGCTGATTGCCGGTGCGGTATCCGGCTGCGTGCCGATCATCGGCGCCTTTACGCTCGGCGATCTCTATACGGGCACGTCGCTGGTCGCGGCCGGACTCACCGGCAAGTCGCTCACCGACGACGCGCTCGGCGTGGTGACCGGCAAGGATTGCAGCATGATGGGCGCGGCGCTGGAAAAGGACCGCCAGCTTTGCGAAGAGAACGGCGCCAAGGTGACGCAGGCGGACTTCAAGGGCCTGCTCGGCGCGCGCGAGAAGCTGGTTCAGGCGCGAGCCGCAGCCGATTCACAGACCGCAGCCGACGTGCAGCCCGATACGCAGACCAGCGCGAGCCAGCCGCCACCGCAAGCGACGGCGGTGGCGTTCACTCGCGCCAGTGCATCGAACACGAATTAAGCGCGTAGCACAGCCGGCATCAGCCGGCGTCGTGCGAAGAAAAATCAGAAGCGCGCGTAGCACGACGCGGCGCCCCCTCACCCTGCCCTCTCCCCCTTTCAGGGGGCGAGGCTTTTCATTTTATGAATCGGTTCGCGCGTTGCGCGTCCGGCGGCGTCACCAGCTCAGCCAGAGTCCGGCGAGCTGACCGCACAGACCGATGACAATCAGCGCCAGGCCGAACTGGGCGTTGCGCGATACGCGCAGACTCTCCTTGACCTGCAACAGCCTGCGGATCTCGTGACTGCTTTCGCCGGCATCGGGAAAATAGTGCCGGGTCAATTCGAGCGCCTCGGTCTTGGTCAGGATGAGATCCCAGGCGAGCAGCGCGGCGCCCAGCATGTTGAGGAGGAGGCCGGCTGAAACGACGATCTTGCCTAACAACATGCAGTTCTCGACTCTCGTTCCGGCGCGGCGGCGCCGTGTGAAATGAAATAAAAGCGCGTAGCGCGACGCTGCGCCCCCTCACCCTGCCCTCTTCCCCGAAGACCGGGGCGAGGGGTCTCCAGTTTGCGGGATTACTGCCCTTTGCGCGGGCCCTTGGGCGCGCGATCGACGAACCGGCCGTGCTGCGCGCCGCCGCGCTGACCAGCGGCCTGGGCCTGACGGCCGCTATCCGCGGCGTGGCCGTGCGGCGCCTGGGCCTGATGCGCGATGTGCTGATGATCGCTCGGCTGGAAGTGCTTGAGCTGCTTACCCGCGCCTTTGCGGTTTTGTGCCATGGGGCCTCCGGTGTCGCGGTGCGATCAGGCTGCATCGTACCGGGTGCACGCCAGCCGGCAACGGATTTCGCTTCGCCGCGGCGCGAAGGCCGCGCGCTAGGCCAGCGGCGGCGGCTTGCGCGCGGGCACGGCGCAATTCCGTCCGCGCATTCGCCAGCATGACCAAAAGCTGTTGCCGCTGCTCGGCGGTGCAATCGGCCGTCAGCAGCTTTTCGTAATGCCGGACGTTGAGCCGGACGATGTTGAGGTCTTCGAGCATCGCAGCCTCCACGAAACGGGCGGGAGCGCGTGCGATCCTCCCAAACCGAGGACGGCTTCTCTCTCAGCCGGCGAAAGCCCGTTGCGAGCTCGCCGATGCAACCACGCTATACC
>JBAVMB010000106.1:0-3193 GCA_049689615.1 Allostellaceae bacterium | reverse complement strand
CGAAGTTGCCAACCGGCGTGGTGGAGCTGCAGATCGCCGAGCTGGCGGTTCAGTCAGAGGCCGAGCCGCTGCCGTTTCCGGTCAATGCGGAAGCCGAATACCCCGAAGACATGCGCCTCAAGTACCGGTTTCTCGACCTGCGGCGCGAAACCGTGCATGCGAATATCGTCCTGCGCGCGCATGTCATCGCGTCGATCCGCCGCCGCATGATCGAGGCCGGCTTTACCGAATTCCAGACGCCAATCTTGACCGCGTCGTCGCCCGAAGGCGCGCGCGACTATCTGGTGCCGAGCCGGCTCCATCCCGGTGAGTTTTACGCCTTGCCGCAGGCGCCGCAGCAATTCAAGCAGCTGCTGATGGTGGCAGGCTTCGACCGCTACTTCCAGATCGCGCCGTGTTTCCGCGACGAGGCCAGCCGCGCCGATCGCTCGCCGGGCGAATTCTATCAGCTCGACTTCGAGATGAGCTTCGTCACCCAGGACGATGTCTTCGCCGCGATCGAGCCGGTACTGGCCGGCGTGTTCGAGGAATTCGCCAAGGGTCGGGCAGTGACCAAGCCGCCGTTCCGCCGCATCGCTTTCGACGAGGCGCTTGCCAAGTACGGCACCGACAAGCCCGACCTGCGCAATCCGATCACCATGTCGGACGTGACCGAAAATTTCCGCGGTTCGGGCTTCAAGCTGTTTGCCGGTATCGTCGCGAAAGATCCGGCGGCGCGGATTTGGGCAATTCCGGCGCCCGGCGGCGGCAATCGCGCGTTTTGCGACCGGATGAATTCCTGGGCACAGGGCGAGGGCCAGCCCGGCATGGGCTATATCTTCTTCCGCGGCACCGACGGCGCCGGCCCGATCGCCACCAATCTCGGGGCCGAGCGTACCGAGGGCCTGCGGACGCAGCTCGGCCTGAAGGACGGCGATGCGGTGTTCTTTGTCGCCGGCCAGCCGGCGATTTTCCGGCAATTCGCCGCCGCCGCGCGGCTCAAACTCGGCCGTGACCTCAATCTGACCCGCGACGGCGTCTTCGAATTCTGCTGGATCGTCGATTTCCCGATGTACGAGCGCAACGAGGAGACCGGCAAGATCGAGTTCTCGCACAATCCGTTCTCGATGCCGCAAGGCGGCCTCGCCGCGCTCGAAAGCCAGGATCCGCTGACGATCAAGGCGTTCCAGTACGATATCGTCTGCAATGGCGTCGAGCTGTCATCGGGTGCGATCCGCAACCATCGCCCGGACATCATGTACAAGGCGTTTGCGATTGCCGGTTACAGCGCCGCCGATGTCGAAAGCCGCTTCGGCGGCATGCTCAACGCCTTCAAGTTCGGCGCGCCGCCGCACGGTGGCTCGGCGCCGGGCATCGACCGCATTGTTATGTTGCTGGCCGATACGCCAAACATTCGCGAAATCGTCGCCTTTCCGATGAACCAGCAAGCGCAGGACCTGTTGATGCAAGCGCCGGCGCCGGTGCCACCCGAACGGCTGCGCGAACTGCACATCCGGGTCGTCTTGCCGTCCGAAAAAGAAGCGAAAAAGCCCGGTTGAGCCGGCTTTGGTGCGGTGGAGGGGATATACGCCGCCGTGCTAGCCTAATCACAGGACGGGATTTTCATCGGATTGCCGTGGACACACGAGCGGGCAAATACGACGCGATAGCACGGCATGGCGGGGCATTGATTGTGCTCGCGGCGGTGGCCGTCGCCGCGGCTCCTGCATCGGCCGCAAACATCGCCATCGATCCGCACGAGGCGCTCTATAACCTGACGCTCGAATCCGCCAAATCGGCGAGCGGCGTCGTCGGCGCCAACGGCGCGATGTTCTACAAATGGGGCGAGACGTGCGACGGCTGGACGCTCGAGCAGCGGTTCCATCTGCGCATTTCCTATGCCGAAGAGGACGCGACCGATATCAGCTCGACGGTCGTCACCTTTGAGTCGAAGGATGGTTTGCGCTATCGCTTCAACGAGCGCCGTCTGCGCAACGGCGAGGTCGACGCTGAAATTCGCGGCGAGGCGCATCTCGACGGACCGGGCAAAGGTGGCGTCGCGGAATTCACCAAGCCCGAAGCCGCGACGATGACTCTGAAACCTGGCGTCTTGTTCCCGACGGCGCACACGCTGACGCTGATCGCAGCCGCCCAGGCGCATCAGCAATTCATTTCGCGCTATGTCTTCGACGGCTCCGACGTCGAGAACGCCGGTCAGGTCTCCGCGTTTATCGGCAGCGCGCTGCCGCCGCCCGGCCCCAAGGCGGCCAAGCCGCTCAACGACCCGTTGCTGCAGCACACCAGCTGGCCGATCCGCCTGGCGTTTTTCCCAGCCAGCGACAGCGACGCTGCCGACCAGACCGAGCCCGATTACGAGCTCAGCATGCGGCTGCTGGAAAACGGGGTAACCCAGGATATGAAGCTCGATTACAGCGACTATGTGATCGCCGCTACCCTCAGCGATATCAAGCAACTGCCGCGTCCGGGCTGCTAGACCGCGGCATACCGGGATAGTTACCAAAAATTAAGGTCCATGAACGTATGAACCGGTGAGGCGACATACGGCGACGGGCGATAGGGCGGGAAATCCGGATCCCGCCCGTATAATCTTTTAACCACTTATCCCTAGGATACGGATCTGCCGGGCTTTGGAACGCGCAGCGGGCGTGGACAGGAACATCAATATGGGCAGCAAGCGAGTCCTCATCGTCGAAGACAACGACCTCAATATGAAGCTCTTCCACGATCTGTTGGAAGCGCACGGCTATGACATTCTGCAAACCAAAGATGGCATGGAAGCGCTGAAGCTGGCGCGCCAGCACCATCCGGACCTGATATTGATGGATATCCAGTTGCCCGAGGTGTCCGGCCTCGAGGTCACCAAATGGATCAAGGAAGACGAAGAACTGCGCGCCATTCCGGTGATCGCGGTGACCGCCTTCGCGATGAAGGGTGACGAAGAGAAGATCCGCGAGGGCGGATGCGAGGCGTACATCGCCAAGCCGATTTCGGTCGCCAATTTCCTCCAGACTGTCGCCCGCTTCTTGAATTGAGTAACTCCGTATGTCCGCCCGCATCCTGGTTGTCGACGACGTCGATGTGAACGTCAAACTCCTCGAAGCCAAGCTGGCGAGCGAGTATTTCAACGTGCTTACCGCCAACGACGGCGAAGGCGCGTTGCGCATTGCCCAAGAAGAACGGCCCGATCTCATTC
>JBAVMB010000105.1:0-3899 GCA_049689615.1 Allostellaceae bacterium | reverse complement strand
GCCGAAGCCGCTGGCGTCGACGTGCTGCGCGAGAAACTCAAGATTACCGCGCTGTCGACCGGCCTCACCGCCCTCGGCGGCGCGCTTTACGCCCAATACCTGATGTATCTGAGTCCCGATGCGATGTCGGGCGTCGGCATCTCGCTCGAGATCGTCTTCGCCGCAATCGCCGGCGGCATGTACAACATGCTCGGACCGACGGTCGGCGCCGCCTTCACTATCCTGCTGACCGAAGGACTGCGCGTCCTCTTTGGCACGCACTTTGTGGGCGCCGCCAACACGATCTACGGCGCCCTGCTGATCATGTTCATCATCTTCATGCCGCGCGGCATCGTCGGCACCGCCGAACGGCTGTGGATACGGCCACGCCGGCCGACGGCACCGGCGGCGCCCCAGGCCGCCGAATGAGCCGCTAGCGCGCCGCCTTTTGCGCCTCGGCGAGGCGATAGAACAGCACGCTGCAATTGTCGGCCTGATCCCAGCCGGCGCGCGACGCCGCCTGGTACGAAGCGCGCACGCGTTCGAGCGCCGGCAGTTCGATGTCGAGATGCCGGGCCCAATCGAGCATGATGTTCATGTCCTTGATCACGCCGTCGATGGTGAAGCCGACCGGCGGCCGCTCGCCGGTCTCGAGCGTCTTGACCACCGCCGGTCCGCGCACCTTCAGGCCGTTGATGCCGCCCGAGCTTTCGCCGAAGATTTCCATCATCTTGGCCGGCGGAATCTTGAAGTCGCGCGTCAGCGCAATCGCTTCGCCGAGCGCTTCCCAATAGATGCACAGCGGCAGGTTGATCGCGAGCTTCATCGCCGCGCCGGCGCCATTGGGCCCGAGATGGTCGACTTTGCGGCACAGCAGTTCGAGGACCGGCTTGGCGCGGGCGAAATCGGCTGCGTCGCCGCCGACCATGCCGATCAGCCTTCCCTCGCGCGCCGGTCCGACCGTGCCGCCGACCGGGCATTCGAGAAAGCCGGCGCCTTTGGCGCGCGCGCGCGGCGCGATGTCCTGCGGCACGGTCGGCGCGACCGTGCTCATATCAACGAACAGCTTGCCCTTGATGTCGCCCGACAATAGGCCATCCTGGCCGTCGTAGACCGCGCGCACCGCCGGCTCGTCGAGCAAGATCGACAGCACGATGTCGGATTGCGCCGCAACCGCTGCCGGCGTCGGCGCGGCGCGTGCGCCTTTGGTCACCAGCGGCTTGATCTTGTCGGGATTGCGGTTCCAGACGACGGGCTTCTGACCTTGATCGAGCAGGCGCGCGACCATGGCCGCACCCATCCGCCCGAGGCCGCAAAATCCGATCTGCATCGAGATGCCTCCCGCCGGTTGCGCGACCTGCCTAATGGCATCGCACGTGGCGGTCAAGCGCGGGCGGGAAAGCGGCGGCTGCCCTCAGGCGGCGGAAATCTGGCGCGACATCCGCAGATTGCGCGCCAACTGAACGCCTTGCGGGTCCTTGAACATGGTCTCGATCGCGCGCAGCAGCGCGTAAAGCCGCGCCTGTGCGGCGGGGTTCGGCGCGCCCCGCATCTCGGCGACGATCGCGTTGGCTTTAGCCTCGATGGCGGTTCCGAGCCGCTCGCGACAGTCGCGCGCTTCGTTGGCAAAGCCGTAACGCGGCGCATTTTCGATGATTACGCCGACAAACTCGGCCGCCGGAACCGCCGCCTCGAAGCCGGTTTCATCGGCGCGCAATACCAACGCCGTTACTCGATCGTTGAAGCTACGATCGAAGACAGCCGAAAGGACCGTGCGGGCTTCGCCCGACGCGTTCCACGCAGCATCGTCCTGGCCGACGAGCGTCGGGCCGAAGGCGGCAATCAATCCGTTGACGCCATCGAAATAGCGCACGGTCATCGTCTTGATGGCCGCCATCTGAATGGCCGTATCGTTCTTGCGCGTCAGGGAAACGATTTCGCCGGCGGTGCGCTTCAGTTCGAGGATGAGACGCTGCGCCACGATGTCGAATTCCGGGTAACGCGACCGGTGATCGCGTGGCCGCCACGCCAGCCCGCGCGCCACCAGCATGATCTGCCACGGCCGCACCATCCGGTTCGCCAGCGCCAACGCGAAGAACAGCGCATCGGGACCGATGATCTCGGCGAAGGTCTGATACTGCTGGCGCAGCATCGCAACCGAGTCTCTCGACAGGTCGAAGATTCGGCGGCCTTCCATCTGGCCGTCTTCGGCGAGGAGGGAGCCGGTAAGTGCAAGCTGCGAGCGCAGCGGCGCCGCAATCGCGAGGACGCGGGCGACTTCGCGAATGTCCTCGACCAGAAGTTTGTTGGCGGCGACGGAGTCAACAGCGGGAATCGCCGACGGCTGTTGTATTGCCGTCAGAACCCGCATGGTCCAATCGATAGCCGCCCGCTGCAATTCGACGGCGAGCTGATCGGCTTCCTCGAATTCGCCGGTGCCGACGATCGTCTTGAGACGCCGGTCGAAACGGACAAGCTCGTCGCCGCACAGGGCGACGATGGCGTCCCACCACGGCGCGATCATGCTGCGCGGAATCAATCCCGGCAGCCGCGGATCGTCAGCGCGGTCGGTGAGAAACGCCTCGAACGCCTGGCAGACCAGCCGGCACAGCGTCGGAACGCGCGGACTGTTCGGCCGCGCGGCGGCGGCGGCGGGAGTCGCGTTCGCAGACTCGGAACGAGTGTCGTTGGCGGGCACGGCGCTCCCTGGTCGGACGTCAAATCGCCCTGGACCTGGCGGCACTTATCCTGGCCGAAAATGGTAAATGGCGGGTTTACCGATGTGGCGCAAGGCTGAAGCCCTTGTTTACCCGCCTTGTCGCGCCTCGGGTCGCGGGCAATAATCGGCCGATGCGCGAGCCGATTCGTGGCCATCACGACATGGGCGGGTTGCCGGCGGGCCGGGTCGAAAAGACCGAGCACGACTACGCCTTCTGGGAAAAGCGCGTCGACGCGCTCAACGTGCTCCTGGCGGCCAAGGGCCATCTGCGGGTCGACGAGATGCGCAAGAACATCGAAGCCCTACCGCCCGATGCCTACGATCGTATGACCTATTACGAGCGCTGGATTTCGGCGATCGCCAACACCCTGCTGCAACGCGGTGTGCTCACCGCCGATGAGCTCGGCCGCAAGATGGAAGAGATCGCACGGCGCGAGGGCGTGAGCCCATGACCGGCCGCGCCGCCGCCAATGCTTCCATACCGGCCCGCTTCAAGCCAGGCGACGCGGTCAGCGTCCGCCGCGCCCATCCGCCCGGCCATATTCGCACGCCGTGGTACATCCGCGGCCATCGCGGCACGGTGGTGCATGCGCTCGGCCCGTTCGCCAATCCCGAGGAGCTGGCTTACAACCGGCCCGGCCTGCCGGCGCAGCCGCTTTATCGCGTGCGCTTCCGTCAGTGCGAGGTGTGGCCGGATTATGCGGGCCATGAAGCCGACACGCTCGACATCGAGATTTTCCAGCACTGGCTCGAACCTGCGGACAGCGAGCGATGAGCGATCCGCATAGCCACGCGCACGAGCATCACGACCACGCGCATCCGCATCGCCATCCGCCACGGCCGGACACCGACGATACGCTCGGCCATTTCCAGATCATGGAGATCGCCGTGCGCGAGCTGCTGATCGGCAAGGGCGTCGTCTCGCCGGACGAGATTCAGCGCGCGATCGAGGCGATGGACACGCGCGGGGAGGCGCTAGGCGCCAAGATCGTCGCCCGCGCCTGGACCGATCCGGCGTTCAAGGCGCGCTTGATGGCCGATGGCACCGAAGCGGTGCGCGATTTCGGCGTCGACATGGGCACGACGCGCCTGTTCGTGGTCGAGAACACGCCGGCGGTGCACAACGTCGTCGTCTGCACCTTGTGCTCGTGCTATCCGCGCATGGTGCTCGGCCTGCCGCCCGATTGGTACAAGAGCCGCA
>JBAVMB010000104.1:0-10256 GCA_049689615.1 Allostellaceae bacterium | reverse complement strand
GTCCGGTGTGTGTCGCAAACGCCTTTGTTTCCTTGCTGTTACGTGGAGTTTACAGTTCGCGCCCGAAACGCCATGTAAAAACAATTCGCTGGAACGTCTGCCGTTTTTTTGAGCAAAGCGGTCAGATCCCAGATTTAATCTTCGGTGGACCAATGCCGTCGATCCTTATGAACAAACTTATGCACAAGTTCCGTGGATATCGCCACCGCCTGCACGCGGCGGTGTCAACGCGATGAACGAGGCCTTCGACGCCGACGATCAAATCGAAGGCGCAGCGCCGTCGTCCGGCAATTTGGCGCGCGGCGTCGCGGTCATTCGCGCCGCGCTCAAGACCATGCCGCTGGCGCCCGGTGTCTATCGCATGCTCGACGCCAAGGGCGAGGCACTTTACGTCGGCAAGGCCGCGAACCTCAAGAACCGCGTCGCCAATTACGCCAACGTCAACGGCCTGCCGATGCGGCTGAAGCGCATGGTCGCCGAGAGCCATTCGCTCGAGATCGCGATTACCCACACCGAAGTCGAAGCGCTGCTGCTCGAGTGCAATCTGATCAAGCGCCTGATGCCGCGCTACAACGTGCTGCTGCGCGATGACAAGTCGTTTCCGTATATCCACCTCACCGGCAATCATCCGTTTCCGCAGCTGACCAAGCATCGCGGCGCGCGGGGCCCCGACGGCGATTATTTTGGACCCTTCGCTTCGGCCGGCGCGGTCAACCGCACGTTGATCGCGCTGCAACGCGCTTTCCTGCTGCGTTCCTGCTCCAACAGCGTGTTCGCCACGCGTACGCGGCCCTGCCTGCTATACCAGATCAAGCGCTGTAGCGCGCCGTGCACCGGCCGCATCAACCACGACGGCTACGAACGGCTGGTCACGGAAGCGCGCGGCTTCCTTTCAGGCCGCAGCCAGGAAGTCCAGTCGCGACTGGCGCGCCACATGCAGGAGCTTTCCGACCGGCACGAGTACGAGAGGGCAGCCGTGATCCGCGACCGCATCCGCGCGCTAACCCAGGTCCAGGGACGACAGGACATCAATCTCGATGGACTCGGCGACGCCGACGTCGTCGCCCTGCATCAGGCCGGCGGCAACAGCTCGATCCAGGTGTTCTTCTTCCGCGGCGGCCAGAATTGGGGCAACCGTGCGTATTTCCCGGCGCACGCGCGCCATTTCGAGGCCGGTGACGTGATGGGGGCGTTTCTCGGCCAGTTCTATGACAACAAACCGCCGCCGCCGCAAATCCTGGTCAGCCATCGGCCGACCGAAGCGCTACTGCTCACCGAGGCGCTGAGCGCACGCGCCGGCCGCCGCGTCGAGATTCTCGCGCCGGAGCGCGGCGACAAGCGCAAGTTGGTCGAGCATGCGCTGTTGAATGCACGCGAAGCGCTCGGCCGCCGTCTCGCTGAAAGCACCGCGCAGCGCCGGCTGCTGGAAGGCGTCGCCGAGACCTTCGGCCTCGACGCGCCGCCGCAACGCATCGAAGTCTACGACAACAGCCACATCCAGGGCGCGCATGCGGTCGGCGCGATGATCGTCGCCGGCCCCGAAGGCTTGATCAAGAACGCGTATCGCAAATTCACCATCCGCGAACCGTCGGCGCCAGGCGACGATTACGCCATGATGCGCGAGGTTCTTGGCCGCCGTTTTGCCCGCGCCTTGAAGGAAAATCCCGACCGCGCTGGCTTTCCTGACCTGGTGCTGATCGACGGCGGCCAGGGCCAGCTGACGGCTGCAAGCCAAGTACTCGAAGATCTCGGAATTAACGACGTGCCGATGGTCGGCGTCGCCAAAGGGCCCGATCGAAACGCCGGCCGCGAGCGTTTTTTCCGCACTGGCAAACCGCCCTTGAGCCTGGATCCCAAGGACCCGGTGCTCTATTTCCTCCAACGCCTGCGCGACGAAGCGCATCGCTTCGCCATCGGCGCCCACCGCAGCAAGCGGGCGCGGGCCATCGGCGCGTCGCCACTCGACGAAATCGCCGGCATCGGCGCCGCACGAAAACGCGCATTGCTGCACTATTTCGGCTCGGCGCGCGCCGTCGCCACCGCCGGCCTGACCGACCTCGAACGCGTCGACGGCATCAGCAAAATCGTCGCAAAAAAGATTTATGATCATTTCCACGCCGAGGGCTAAACTCGCGGTTGGCTATCGGCCCGGAACGCTATGTTGACGACACTGCCCAACCTGCTGACGCTGTCGCGGATCGTCGCCATTCCTCTGGTCATCGCGACGTTCTACGTCACGGCGCCACTCGGCCCGTGGCTCGGCTGCGTCATCTTCGGCCTGGCGGCCGTTACCGACTGGCTCGACGGCCGGCTCGCTCGCATGTGGCAGCAGCAGTCGGAGCTCGGCCGTTTTCTCGACCCGGTTGCCGACAAGCTACTGGTGGCGACAACCTTGTTCATGCTCGCCGCCTACGACCGCCTGTCGGCGGTGAGCATCCTGCCGGCGCTGGTCATCCTGATGCGTGAGATCATGGTCTCAGGCCTGCGCGAACACCTCGCCGGCCTGCGCGTCGGTATGCCGGTGTCGAAGCTCGCCAAATGGAAGACCTTCATCCAGATGCTGGCTATCGGCTTCCTGTTAGTCGGCGACGCCGGTCCGGCGGCGCTGCACATTCGCCCGGTCGGGGAAGTGCTGTTGTGGCTTGCCGCGGTGCTGACGGTGAAGACGGGTTACGATTACCTGCGCGCCGGGTTGAGCCATATCAACCATCCGGCGCCGCAAGGCGCGTCGATCAAGACGGCCAAGCCGAGCGCGACGTGAGCGGTCCGGCCATGCGGGTATTCGGCCTCGCCGGCTGGAGCGGCAGCGGCAAGACGACCTTGTTGACGCGGCTGCTGCCGGCGCTCATCGGCCGCGGCTTGCGCGTCTCGACCGTCAAGCACGCACACCATGAATTCGATGTTGATCAGCCCGGCAAGGATTCCTGGCGCCATCGCAAGGAAGGCGCGACCGAGGTGATGGTGGCGTCATCGCAGCGCTGGGCGTTGATGCACGAGCATCGCGGCGCGACCGAGCCGAAGCTCGAAACCCTGCTGCGCCAGATGACGCCGGTCGATTTGGTGCTGGTCGAGGGCTTCAAGCGCGAGGATTTTCCGAAGCTCGAAGTTTACCGCGCGTCGGTTGGCAAGCCGCTGATGTACCCCGAGCAGGCCGACATCGTCGCGGTGGCGAGCGACCAGCGGCTCGCCAGCTGCCCGCTGCCGCAGCTCAACATCGACGATATCGACGGCATCGCCGGTTTCATTCTCGAACGCTGCCGCATCGAGCCGCTGCTCCATGGCGCAACTAACCGATGATTGCTTCGCCTTCGGCGGACAGCTGATGTCCGCCGGAGAAGCGCTGGCGATCCTCAAATCCAAGGTGCACGCCGTCACCGAGACCGAGACCGTGCGGCTCAACGAGGCACGCGGCCGCGTCCTGGCCGAGCCGGTGGTGGCGACACGCGACGTGCCGCCGCATGACAACGCCGCCGTCGATGGCTACGCGGTGAATTTCGACGCGCTCAAGCCCGGCGAGCCGACGACACTGCCGATCGGCGGCCGCGCCGCCGCCGGTCATCCGCTCGGCCGCAAAGTGGCGGCGGGCGAATGCATCCGCATCTTCACCGGCGCGCAAATGCCGGAAGGCGCCGACACCATTCTCATGCAGGAGGATTGCCGCGTTGCCGATGGCAAGGCGACGCTGCCGCCCGGTATCAGGCGCGGCGCTAATCGCCGCTTCGCCGGCGAGGACGTGAAACGCGGTGCGACCGTGCTTGCGGCCGGCCGGCGCCTGCGGCCGCAGGAGATCGGCCTCACCGCCTCGCTGGGTCTGACGACGCTGACAGTGCGGCGCAAGCTGCGCGTCGCGATTTTCTCGACTGGCGACGAAGTGTGCGAGCCGGGTGGCGAGCTACCTCCGGGCGCGATCTTCGATTCCAACCGCTACACCCTGCGCGCGCTGCTCGAAGGCTTGAGCTGCGCCGTGACTGACCTCGGCATCTTGCCCGACAGCCTCGACGCGGTGCGCACCGCGCTTGCCCGCGCGGCGGAGAATCACGATCTGGTGGTGACCTCGGGCGGCGTGTCGAGCGGTGAAGAAGACCACGTCAAGGCGGCGGTCGAGGCGCTTGGCCGACTGCATTTCTGGCGGCTGGCGATCAAACCCGGCCGGCCGGTGGCGATGGGCCAGATCGGCCGCGTGCCATTCATCGGCCTGCCCGGTAATCCGGTGGCGGTGATGGTGACGTTCCTGCTGCTCGCGCGACCGCTGGTGCTGTTGCTGTCGGGCGCCGAGGATGCACCGCCGCGACTGTTCCGTGTCGTCTCCGGCTTCGCTTACGACAAGAAGGGCAGCCGCACCGAATATCTGCGCGCCCGCCTCAAGCCCGGCGAAGCCGGCTGGGTAGCCGAGAAATTCCCGCGCGACGGCGCCGGCATCCTGACCTCGATGGTCGAATCCGACGGCCTAGTCGAGATTCCCGAGGGGCTGAGCCATGTCGAGCTCGGCGGCCCGGTGGATTTCCTGCCGTTCAGCGAGGTCATCGCGTAAGGCTTGCGCCGCCGCGCGCCAACGCCTAAGTCAGGCTCATGCGCCTTCTTTATTTCGCCTGGCTCAAGACCAAGATCGGCAAGACCGAGGAAACCTTCGACCCGCCGCCGGGAATCGTGACGCCGGCGGCTCTGGTCGACTGGCTCAAGACGCGCGGACCGGGCTTTGCCGAGGCGCTCAAGGACCGCCGGACGCTGCGCGTCGCGGTCAACCGCCGCCATGTTGGCTGGGATTTCGCTTTGAAGCCGGGCGACGAAGTGGCGCTGTTTCCGCCGGTGACCGGCGGTTGAGGCGGCTATGATCCGCGTGCAGCGCGAGGATTTCGAGGTGGGATTCGAGATCGAGAATCTCACGCGCGGCAAGACGACCATCGGTGGCATCGTCACCTTTGTCGGCACGGTGCGCAACCCCGGCGGCGCCGACGCAATCAAGTCCATGACCCTCGAGCACTATCCCGGCATGACCGAGACCGAGCTAACGGCAATCGAGACTGAGGCCAACAAGCGCTGGAAGCTTGAAGCATCGCTAATAGTCCACCGCTACGGCGAGCTGCTGCCGGGCGAGCGTATCGTCCTGGTGGTGACCGCGGCGGGACATCGCGCAGCGGCTTTTGCCGCCAACGAGTTCCTGGTCGACTGGCTCAAGACGAAGGCGCCGTTCTGGAAGCAGGAAGAGACGCCGCACGGCGCGCGCTGGGTCGAAGCGCAGGATAGCGACGACCAGGCGGCAAAACGGTGGGCAAAGGGCTGAGCCGATTTAGGCGGCGCTGGCCTTTTCGGCGGCGCGGACTGACCGGTCGAAATCCTCGATCAGCTGTTTGGTCATTGCGCCGGGCGTGAACTTGTACTGGCCGATCTCGCGCACCGGCGTGATCTCGGCGGCGCTGCCGGTGAGGAACACTTCCTGCACCTTCGAAAGCTCGTCCGGCGTGATCGCGCGCTCGACCACCTTGATCTGGCGCGCGCGCGCCAGGCCGATGACGTGGCGGCGCGTGATGCCATCGAGAAAACAATCGGGTGTTGGCGTGTGCAGCGTGCCGTCGATGTTGAGGAACAGGTTGGCGCCCGTCGCCTCGGCGAGCTGGCCGCGCCAATCGAGCATCAGTGCGTCCTCGTAGCCTTCAGCCTCGGCGGCGTGCTTCGACAGCGTACAAATCATATAGAGGCCGGTGGCCTTCGCCTTGGTCGGCGCCGTATTCGGCGCCGGCCTCGCCCATTTCGCCCAGGTCATGCGGATGCCCTTGAGCCGCGCCTCTGGTGCGAAATAGGCGCCCCAGTCCCAGGCCGCGACCGCCATGTGGATCTTGGTCGCCTGTGCCGAGACGCCCATCTGCTCCGGTCCGCGCCAAGCGATCGGCCGAACGTAGCCGTCTTTGATGTTCTGCGCCTTGACCGCGCCATTGCATGCCGCCTCGATCTGCTCGCGCGTCCACGGAATCTCGAACCCCAGGATGCGGCCGGAATCGATCAGGCGCTGTGCGTGATCGTGCAGCTTGAAGATAGTGCCGCCATAGGCGCGCGCGCCCTCGAACACCGCGCTGGCATAATGCAGCGCGTGCGTCAGCACATGGACCTTAGCGTCGCGCCAGGGCACCAATTTACCGTCGAACCAGATCGAGCCGTCGCGATCGTCGTAGGGGATGAGGCTGGCTGCCATGGCGGTTCCTAGCGCGTTCCCGGGCGTTTTGTTCTGGAACGATAGACGATAAAGGCCGCGCCCTGCACCTGCATCGCCCAAGACGATTATGTGCAATTATGACCGAGAGGAAACCGTTCCATACAACCACGCGGTCGAATATAAGTCAATATGGCTGACGTAAAATCCACGGCGAACCCTCAGTTCCTGCGCGAGGAGGAACTGCGCCAGGCGATCGAACTGCTCTATTACGGCTATCGCGATTTCACCGCGGAGCCCGACGCCATGCTGGCGCGCTACGGTTTCGGCCGCGCCCATCACCGGGTCATCTATTTTGTCGGCCGCCATCCGCAGATGAGCGTCAGCGACCTGCTGGCAATCTTGCGCATCACCAAGCAAAGCCTGTCGCGCGTGCTCAGCCAACTGGTGCGGCAGGGCTTCATCCGCCAATCGCCCGGCAGCCGCGACCGCCGCCGCCGCCTGCTCGAGCTGACCGAGAAGGGCGTCGAGCTCGAGCGCCAACTGTCGGAGAACCAGCGTCAGCGTGTCGCCCGCGCCTATCGCGAGGCCGGCGCGCAGGCGGTCGACGGATTCCGCAAGGTCATGTTCGGCATCATGTCGAGCGACGAGGATCGCAAGCGCATCGGCCGCCGTGGCGAAGGCTCACGGTGAGCGGACCGTGCTTCGGCGGCAATGAGCGCCTATACTGAATCCATGGACGCCATGGAGTCGCATCTCCTGGTCGTCGACGACGATGCGCGGCTGAGGGACTTGCTGCGCCGCTATCTCACCGACCAGGGCTTTCGCGTTACCACCGCCGGCGACGCCGCCGAGGCGCGCCGCAAACTGGACAGCATCGCTTTCGATCTACTGGTGCTAGACGTGATGATGCCAGGCGAAGACGGCTTCGCGCTCACTGCCAGCCTGCGCGAATCGAGCCGCATTCCCATCCTGCTGCTTACCGCCAAGGCGGAAGGCGCCGACCGTATTGGCGGCCTCGAGCGTGGCGCCGACGACTATCTGACCAAGCCATTCGAGCCACGCGAGCTGGTGCTGCGCATCCGCAACATCCTGCAACGCATGGAATCCGAGGCCGAGCGCAAAGCGGTGCTGCGCATCGGCGAGTACCGTCTTGATCTGCGGCGCGGCGAATTGCGCCGTGGCGACGAGCCGGTGCGCCTGACCAGCGCCGAACAGTCGCTGCTGGCGGCGCTGGCGGCGCGGCCGGGCGAAGCAGTGTCACGTGAAGCCTTGGCCGAGGCGACGCAACTAGGCGGCAATTTGCGCGCCGTCGACGTGCAGATGACGCGACTGCGCCGCAAGATCGAGCGCGATCCGCGTTTCCCGCGCTACCTCCAGACGGTTCGGGGAACGGGTTATGTCCTCAAGCCCGATTGAACACCGCGACGAGGGTCTCGAACTGCTGTCGGAGGCGGCGGTGCGGCGCGCGCTCGGCCTCGACAGTCACCGGCGTTGGTTCAAGCGCATGCTGCCGCGCTCGCTTTATGGCCGTTCGCTGCTGATCCTGATCCTGCCGTTGGTGCTGGCGCAGTCGATTGCCACCTGGATCTTCTACGACCGTCATTGGGAGACGGTGGCGCGTCGCTTGTCGACGTCAGTCGCCGCCGACATCGCGCTGACGCTCGACTCGCTGTCATCAGCGACAAACGACCGGCAGCGCGAAACGATTTTCCACCGCGCCGCCAGCGATACCGATGTAGTCTACAGCTTCCGCGTCGGCGCCACCCTACCCAAGGGCGTGCAGCAGAAGGACGGCTCGCGCATCGAGGAGACGCTGGCGCATGCGATCACCGAGCGCGTCGGCCTGCCGTTCCAGATCAGCGGCGAATACGCAGACCACGACCTCCTGGTGTCGATCCAAACCGGCAATGGTGTGCTGACGGCCATGGTGCCGCGCGAGCAGCTGTTCACGCCGACGACCTACATCTTCATCATGTGGATGGTCGGTTCGTCGCTGGTGCTGTTTGCCATCGCCTCGGTGTTCATGCGCAACCAGATCAAGTCGCTGCGCCGGCTGGCTGTCGCGGTGGACGATTTCGGGAAAGGCCGCGACGTGCCGAACTTCAAGGTCGAAGGTGCAACCGAAGTGCGCCAAACCGGCATGGCCTTTCTGCGGATGCGCGACCGCATCCAGCGCGCCATCACCCAGCGCACCGAGATGCTGGCCGGCGTGTCACACGATCTGCGCACCCCATTGACGCGGATGCGGCTGGCGCTCGAACTGCAGAACGACGACCCGCGCGCCACCGAACTCAAGGCCGACGTCGCCGCGATGGAACGCATGATCCAGGGCTACATCGACTTCGCGCGCGGCGAAGGTAGCGAGCAGGCGCGGCCGACCGACCTCGTTGCCCTGATCCGCGCCCTAGTCGCCGGACTGGGTCCAACCGGTGCGCCGGTGATGATGGCGTTGCCCGAGGAATGCGCGCTGCCACTGCGGCCCGACGCCATGCACCGCTGTCTCGGCAACCTGATCGCCAATGCGCGGCGATATGGCGCGCATGTTTGGGTGACGGTGATCGCAAGCAACACACTGGTCGAAGTACTGGTCGACGACGATGGACCCGGCATTCCGCCAGCCGACCGCGAGGCTGCGTTCCGGCCGTTTTTCAGGCTCGATCCATCGCGCAATCCGGAAACCGGCGGCACCGGGCTCGGTCTCGCGATCGCCCGCGACGTGGTACGTGTCCATGGCGGCGAGATCGTGCTCGAGGCTTCGCCGCACGGCGGCCTGCGCGCGCGCGTGAGGCTGCCGAAATAGCGGCATGGACCTGACCTTCATCGGCAGCGGCGACGCCTTCGGCAGCGGCGGCCGGTTCAACACGTGCTTCCTGGTGCGCGGCGCCAATTGTCGTTTCCTCATCGACTGCGGCGCGACGGCGCTGGTGGCGCTGAAGCGCGCTTCGGTCGACCTCAACACGCTCGATGGTGTCGTACTTACCCATCTGCATGGTGATCATTTCGGCGGCCTGCTTTTTCTGCTGCTCGATGCCCAGCTGATGAGCAAGCGGTCGCGGCCGATCTTCATCTGGGGACCCGAAGGCACCGAATCGCGCCTCGCGGCGCTGCGCGAGGCGCTGTTTCCCGGCTCATCCAAAGCGGTACTCAAGTTCGCGATCGACTATCTGACGCATCGGCCCGGCGCACGCCACAGCCGTAACGGCCTCGGGGTGACGCCCTATGCCGCTGTGCATTCCGCGGGCGCGCCGTGCTTCGCCGTGCGGATCGAATGCGACGGCAAGACCATCGCTTATTCCGGCGATACTGCTTGGACGGATTCGTTGATCGAAGTGGCGCACGGTGCAGACTTGTTTGTCTGCGAATGCAGCAGTTTCGAGCGCGGCCTGCCAGGCCATTTGAGTTGGCAGACGCTGGCTGGGCGGTTGCCGACGATCGGCGCCAAGCGCGTCATCATCACGCACATGAATCCCGACATGCTGGCCCAGGCAGCGCAACTCGGGATCGAGACCGCTATGGACGGTCTGACGCTGACGGTTTGAAAGAAGCACGAAAAAGAAAAAGGGCCGTCCGGGGGTGGGACGGCCCTTTCACATCCGTTTCGGCGTGGCCTTTTCGCGGGGGGCCGCACCGATCCGGTTACTTCGTGACGCGCTTCTTGGCCTCGTCGCGAATCTCTTCGAATCCCTGGGCGAAGCGCTTGGCGACGACGTCGAAGGCTTCGGTGTTGGCTTTCGCGAGCATCAGCGTCAACTCGCGGGTATTGGCGAGACCGCGCTCGAAGGTCTGCTTCAAGAGCTCGGCCTGCTTGGCGATGCGCTCTTCGGGCGCCGTCGGCTGCACGATCTCGCGCAACACCGTCGAAGCCTCGTCGACCGCTTCGCGCGCGATCTCGGCTTGGCGCCGAGCCACCGCCTGCACGCCTTCGACCGCAAGCTGATTCGCCTGCGTCAGCGCTTCGATGTTCTTGCGCTGGCTGGCAAGCACCGCCTCGACATCGAAGCCGGGCAGCGTGAAGCCGGCAAACGCCTTGCTGAAATCTGTATCCAGGAAAGTCTGACGGCTGTCCATGGTATGGGTCCTTGGTTGGGAGTGAAGCTTTATGCTGCAC
>JBAVMB010000103.1:0-7408 GCA_049689615.1 Allostellaceae bacterium | reverse complement strand
ACCCGTGGCCGTGCCGGTGATCGCCGACCGCAATCCACGCCGCCGGCTGGCGCGCATGGCCGCACGCTTCTATGCGCCGCAACCGTCGACCATCGCGGCGGTAACTGGAACCAATGGCAAGACTTCGGTGGCAGCCTTCACGCGCCAGATCTGGGCGGCGCAGGGTCTCAAAGCCGCCAGCATCGGCACCATCGGCCTAGTTGCGCCGAACATGACCCGGCCGGGCGCGCTCACCACGCCGGATCCAGTCAAGCTGCACGAAATCCTGCACGACCTCGTGCGCGGCGGCGTCGAGCATGTCGCGCTCGAAGCCTCATCGCACGGGCTCGATCAGTTTCGCCTCGACGGCGTGACGCTGGCGGCTGCGGCCTTCACCAACCTGACGCGCGATCACCTCGACTACCACGGTGATATGGCACACTACTTTGCCGCGAAGCAGCGATTGTTCGCCGAGCTGCTGCCGGCATCCGGCAGCGCGGTGATCAACGTCGACGATAAGTCCGGCCGGACGCTCGCGGGCATCGCGAAGGCGCGCGGACAGCGCGTCATCACATATGGCACGGCGCCGGATGCCGAGCTCCGGTTGATCGCCGCCACGCCCACAGCGCGCGGACTGGCGGTTGAAATCGCCATCGCGGGCACGCAACAACGGCAGCTCGAGCTGCCCTTGCTCGGAATGTTCCAGGCGATGAACGCGCTCGCGGCCGTCGGCCTCGCGATCGCGACCGGAACGCCGCCGAACGCGGCGCTCGACGTGCTACCGCGGGTCGAAGGCGTGCCGGGACGGATGGAGCTCGCCGCCACGCATCCCGCCGGCGCACCGCTGATCGTCGATTACGCGCATACGCCCGACGCGCTTGAAACCGCGCTCAAGGCGTTGCGCCCGCATACGGCGAAGCGGCTGATCGTCGTCTTCGGCTGTGGCGGCGACCGCGACGCCGGCAAGCGGCCGCAAATGGGCGCCATCGCCGCACGGCTTGCCGATATCGCCATCGTTACCGACGACAATCCGCGCTCCGAGGAACCGGCCGCCATCCGTCGCGCCATCCTCGCCGCCTGCCCGGGCGGACGCGAGATCGGCGACCGCCGCGCCGCCATCCGCGCGGCTGCGAAACTACTTGAAGCCGCCGACGTGCTGCTGATCGCGGGCAAGGGACACGAAAGCGGCCAAATCGTCGGCACGCGGACCCTGCCGTTCGACGATCGCACCGAGGCCCGTGCCGCCGTCGCCGCGCTCGGAGGCGCCGCATGAGCGCGCTGTGGACCGCCGCTGAAGCCGCTGCCGCCACCGGCGGCACCAACACCGGCGCCTGGATCGCCCACGGCGTGTCGATCGACAGCCGGTCGCTGCTCCCCGGCGACCTGTTCGTCGCGCTCAAGGGTCCCAAATACGACGCGCACGAATTCGTCACCGCCGCTCTCAACAAGGGCGCGGCGGCGGTAATGGTCGCCAAGACCATCGCCGGAGCGACCAAGCCGCTGCTGACGGTCGCCGATACGCAGACCGGCCTCGAGAATCTCGGCCGCGCCGCCCGCGCACGCACCCCCGCCAAAATCGTCGGCGTCACCGGCAGCGTCGGCAAAACCGGGACTAAGGAGGCGCTGCGCCACGCGTTCGAGCGCCAAGGCGCGACGCACGCTTCGTCCGGCAGCCTCAACAATCAGTGGGGCGTGCCGCTGTCGCTCGCGCGCATGCCGCGGGAGACCGCCTACGGCGTATTCGAGATGGGCATGAACCACCCCGGCGAGATCGATGCACTGACGCGCCTAGTGCGGCCCGACGTCGCGGTCATTACCACGATCGAACCGGCGCATCTCGGCTTCTTCCCGTCGGTCGACGCCATCGCCGACGCCAAGGCGGAAATCTTCAACGGCATGGAGGCGCGCGGCTGCGCCGTCCTCAATCGCGATAATCCGTACTTCGATCGCCTGGCTGCGCACGCAAAGGCTGCTGGCATCGGCCGCATCATCGATTTCGGTGCTCATACGGATGCGGCGGTGCACCTGATTGACTGTCATCTGCACGCCAGTGCCAGCGCGATTACCGCTTCGGTGCAAGGCGAGATCGTCGACTATTGCCTGGCGCTGCCCGGCCAGCATTGGGTGATCAACAGTCTGGCGGTGCTGGCCGCGGTACGCGCTGCCGGCGGCGATATTGGCACCGCAGCCGCCACCATGGCGACGCTCGAGCCCATGGCCGGCCGCGGCCTTCGGCGCAGCATTACGGTGGCGGGCGGCGACGCGCTGCTGATCGACGAAAGCTACAACGCCAGCCCGGCGTCGATGCGCGCTGCAATCGCCGTGCTTGGTACGGCGCAACCAGAGCGCGGCAGCCGCCGCATCGCCGTGCTCGGCGACATGCTCGAATTGGGCACCGACGCGGCGCGGCTACACGCTGAACTGGCCGATCCGCTGCACGAGGCCGGCGTCGATCTGGTCTTCACCGTCGGCGACGCTATGCGCGGGCTGTACGACGTGCTGCCGACGCGGCGGCGCGGCGCGCACGCGGCAACCGCGGCCGAGATAGCCGAAGCCGTGGCTCACCGTCTCCGCAGCGGCGACGTCGTCATGGTCAAAGGCTCGTACGGCAGCCGCATGCGCGACGTGATCGCGCGCCTGTCGACGGCCACCGAGACGGCGAGGCACTGAACCATGCTGTACCTGTTCCTGGCGCCTCTCGCCGAACGTTTCGCGGCGTTCAACCTGTTCCGTTACATCACCTTCCGCTCGGGCGGGGCTGTGGTGACGGCGTTGATCATCAGCTTCATCTGCGGGCCGTCGATCATCGCTTGGCTGCGCTCCAAACAGGCGCACGGCCAGCCGATTCGCACGGACGGGCCGGAAAGCCATTTGCTGACCAAGAAGGGCACGCCCACCATGGGCGGGTTCCTGATCCTGTTGGCGATCACCGGCTCGACGCTGCTGTGGGCCGATCTGGCCAATCCCTATATCTGGGTGACATTGTTCGTCACCGTCGGCTTCGGTACGGTCGGGTTCTTCGACGACTATCGCAAGCTGACACGGCGCTCGCACAAAGGCCTGTCCAGCCGCGCCAAGTTCCTGATCGAACTGGCGATCAGCGCGGTCGGCGCTTACGCCGTCGTGCTGATCACGCACCCGCCGCTCGGCAGCTCGCTGGCAGTGCCGTTCTTAAAGGGTGTGCTGCCCGACCTGGGCTGGTTCTTCCTGGTCTTCGCCGCCTTCGTGATCACCGGTGCTTCGAACGCGGTGAATTTGACAGACGGCCTCGACGGCCTCGCCATCGTGCCGGCGATGATCGCTGGCGGCTGCTTCGCGCTGATCGCCTATCTCGTCGGCAACGTCGTGTTCGCCAACTATCTCCAGCTTTGGCATGTCGCCGGCGCCGGCGAGCTGGCGGTGTTCTGCGGCTCGCTGGTCGGTGCAGCACTCGGCTTCCTGTGGTTCAACGCGCCGCCGGCGATGGTGTTCATGGGCGACACCGGCTCGCTGGCGATCGGCGCCGCGCTCGGCATCGTCGCCGTCATCACCAAGCACGAGCTCGTCCTGGTGATTATCGGTGGCCTGTTCGTCCTCGAAACGGTTTCGGTGATCGTCCAGGTGGCGAGCTTCAAGCTCACTGGCCGCCGCGTCTTCCGCATGGCGCCGCTCCACCATCATTTCGAGAAGAAAGGCTGGCAGGAGCCGACGATCGTCATCCGCTTCTGGATCATCGCCTCGATCCTCGCGATCGCGGGCCTGTCCACGCTCAAGCTGCGGTGAGGCGATGATCGAAGTGACTCAGTTCCGCAACCAGACGGTCGCCGTGCTTGGCCTGGCGCGCTCAGGCCTCGCCGCTGCTACTGCGTTGAAGCGCGGCGGTGCCCGGGTCGTCGCGTGGGACGATGCCGCGAGCCGCCGCGACGAAGCGACGCGCGCCGGTTTCGAGCTCGTCGACCTGGCGACCGATCTCGGCGGCGCCAAGGCGCTGGTGCTATCGCCCGGCGTTCCGCACACCTTCCCGCAGCCGCATCCGGCAGCGGCGCGCGCCAAAGCAGCGGGTGTGCCGATCATCGGCGACATCGAGTTACTGGCACTGGCGCAGAAGGCCGCGCGTTTTGCGGGCATCACCGGCACCAACGGCAAATCGACGACCACAGCCCTGACCGCCCACATTCTGGCCGAAACCGGCCGCAAGGTAGCGGTGGGCGGCAATCTCGGCGTACCCGCGCTGCTGCTCGAGGCGCTCGGCGCTGACGACACTTACGTGCTGGAGCTCAGCTCCTACCAGCTCGAATTGACGTACAACCTGGTGCTCGACGTCGCGGTTCTGCTCAACGTCACGCCCGACCACCTCGACCGCCACGGCGGCATGGACGGCTACGTCACCGCAAAGCGGCGGCTCTTCCATGGCCAGGGCGCGCGGCATACCGCCGTCGTCGGCGTCGACGACGACATCTGCCGCGGCATCTTCGCCACCCTGAACGACGCCGGCAAACAGCGGGTCGTGCCGATCTCGGCGCAGCGACGCGTCGCCGGCGGCGTCTATGTCGTGGACGGCACCCTGATCGACGATCTCGACGGTGCGGCGCGGCCGGTGCTGGCGATGGCCGAAGCGCCGCGGCTGCCGGGCACACACAACGGCCAGAACGCGGCTGCGGCCTATGCGGCGGCGCGTGCGCTTGGCTGCGAGCCAGACGCGGTGGCCCGGGCGATCAGGACGTTTCCCGGCCTGGCGCATCGCCAGGAGTGGATCGCGACCATCGACGGCATCCGCTACGTCAACGATTCCAAGGCGACCAATGCCGACGCCGCCGAGAAGGCGCTGGTCTGCTACGACGACATCTATTGGATTGCCGGCGGCAAGCCGAAGGAAGACGGCATTGACGCGTTGGCGCCGCTGTTCCCGCGCATTCGCCGCGCGTTCCTGATCGGCGAAGCGGCCGCGCGCTTCGCACGTACGCTCGACGGCAAAGTCGCCTACGAGATGTCGGGCACGCTCGACGCGGCGCTCGGCGCTGCGCGCCATGCCGCGCTCAACGACCGGAAGCGCGGCGCGGTCATCCTGCTTTCGCCAGCTTCCGCGTCGTTCGATCAGTTCCGCGATTTCGAGGATCGCGGCGACCAGTTTCGCCACATGGTCGAGCAGCTGCCCGGGAGGCGCGCGTGAATTTCGCCCGCACGGACCGCAGCGCCGTCGCGCAATGGTGGTGGACCGTCGATCGCTGGATCATTGCCGCGCTCGCCGGCTTGGTTGCCTTCGGATCGCTGCTGGTGATGACGGCCAGTCCGTCGGTCGCCATCCACATGCATATCGACCGGCTGCATTTCGTCGTCCGTTATTTCGCCGTGCTGCCGGTGGCGCTGACAGTGATGTTCGTGATGTCGCTGCAAAATCCGCGCACGGTGCGGCGCGTCGCCGTTATCGGCTTCGTGATTTCGCTGGTGCTGCTGATTGCCACGCCGTTCATCGGCGTCGAGGTTCTCGGTGCGCGCCGCTGGATCGAATTCGCCGGCTTCCAGCTACAGCCGTCGGAATTCATCAAGCCCTGCTTCGCCGTGGTCTGCGCCTGGCTGTTCGCCAAATCGCGCGAACAGCCGGACTTTCCCGGCCAGTGGATCGCCGTTGGGCTGTTTGCCGTCATCATCATCCTGCTGATCCGCCAGCCCGACCTCGGCATGTCCGTGGTGGTAGCGGCGGTCTGGTTCACCCAGCTGTTCCTGGCGGGGCTGCGCATCGCGCAGGCCGCAATGGTGTTGGGTCTCGGCGCCGCTGGCCTGGTCGCCGCCTATTTCGCCCTGCCGCACGTCACCAGCCGCGTCGACCGGTTCTTCGATCCCGCCAGTGGTGATTCCTATCAGGTCGACCGGGCGATGGACGCGTTCGTCCACGGCGGCCTCTGGGGCGTCGGTCCCGGCGAAGGCACGATCAAGCAGTCGCTGCCCGATGCGCACGCCGACTTCGTTTTTGCCGTCGCTGGCGAAGAGCTGGGTCTGATTGTCTGCCTGATTATCGTTGCGCTCTTCGCCTTCATTGTGCTGCGCGGCTTCACGCGCCTGCTGCAGGACAACAACCTCGCGGTCGTCCTCGGCGCGACCGGCCTGTTCGTCCAGTTCGGACTGCAGGCCGTGATCAACATGGCGTCGACGCTCCACCTGATGCCGACCAAGGGCATGACTCTGCCGTTTCTGTCCTATGGCGGCTCGTCCCTGCTGGCGCTCGGTCTCGGCATGGGCATGGCGCTGGCATTGACCCGACGGCGCTTCGGCGGAGAGCCGACATGAGCGGCCTCATCGTACTCGCCGCCGGCGGCACCGGGGGCCACATGTTCCCCGCCGAAGCGCTGGCCGGCGAACTGCTTGGCCGCGGCGTCAAAGTGGCGCTGGTCACCGACAAGCGCGGCCAAGCATTCGACAATCGGCTGCCCGGCGTGGCGCTGCACCGGATTCGCGCCGGCCGTCCCGGCACCGGCATTGCCAGCCGTGTCCTCGCCGTCTGCGAGGTCGCCCTTGGACTGCTGGCCGCGCGGCGCATCCTGCGCGCCTTGGCACCGGCAGCGACAGTCGGCTTCGGCGGCTATCCGTCGGTGCCGACCATGCTGGCCGCGTCGCGTCTCGGCATGCCGACCGTCATTCACGAGCAGAACGCCCGCCTCGGCCGCGCCAACCGCTGGCTCGCGCCGCGGATGAAGCGCATCGCCACGTCGTTCACGCAGGTTGACGGCCTTGCCGATATCGACCGCGCTCGCATCGCCGAAACCGGCAATCCGGTGCGGCCGGCCGTCGTCACCGAGCGCGGCGTGCTCTATACGCCGCCGGCGTCCGGCCCGATCAACCTGCTGGTCATTGGTGGCAGCCAAGGCGCGCACGTCCTGAGCGCCGTCGTTCCCGCGGCACTGGCGTTGCTCCCGGCCGCGATCAAGGCGCGCCTGATGGTCCTTCAGCAGGCGCGGCCCGAAGACCTCGACGCGGTGCGCCGCGCCTACGACGCCAGCGGCATTCGTGCCGAAATCGCAACCTTCTTTGTCGATGTGCCGGCACGCATGGCGCGCGCCCATATCGTGATTTCCCGCGCCGGCGCTTCGAGCGTCGCCGAGCTTTGCGTCGTCGGCCGGCCGGCGATCCTTGTGCCCTATCGCCATGCCGCCGACGACCATCAGACCGCCAACGCTGAGGCGCTGGCCGCCGTGGGCGCCGCCTGGGTGATGAGCGAACATAATTTCACGCCGTCGGCACTGGCGCAGCGGCTCGAAACATTGTTCGCGCAGCCGGCGCTGCTCGCCGCTGCGGCCGCTTCAGCGAAACGCCACGGCCGGCCCGATGCGGCTCGGCGGCTTGCCGATCTGGTGCTCGAGACCGCGGGAGGCGCGCGATGAGGGCGCTGCCGCTCGACATCGGCATCATTCATTTCACCGGGATCGGCGGCATCGGCATGAGCGGGATCGCCGAG
>JBAVMB010000102.1:0-2078 GCA_049689615.1 Allostellaceae bacterium | reverse complement strand
GCCGCACATCCTCGTGGTCGAGGACGAGCCGGCGCTCGCGACATTGCTCCGCTACAATCTCGAGAAGGAAGGCTTCTCGGTGGCCGAGGCGCACGACGGCGAGGAGGCGCTGCTGCAGCTCTCCGAGCGCACGCCCGACGCGGTGCTGCTGGACTGGATGCTGCCCCAGGTCTCCGGCCTCGAGATCTGCCGGCGCATCCGCCGCACGCCGGAATGGCGCGGCCTGCCGGTGATCATGCTGACCGCCAAGGGCGAGGAGGCGGACCGCGTGCGCGGCCTCGAGGGCGGCGCCGACGACTACGTGGTGAAACCCTTCGGCGTCACCGAGCTGGTGGCGCGCCTCAAGGCGGTGATGCGCCGCGCGCGGCCCTCGGTCGGCGCCGAGACGCTGCGCTACGCCGATCTCGCCATGGATCTCGCCAGCCACCGGGTCAGCCGCAACGGCAGCTCGGTGCATCTGGGGCCGACCGAGTTCCGCCTGCTGCGGGTGCTGCTCGAGCGGCCGGGCCGCGTCTTCTCCCGCGAGCAGCTGCTGGACGCGGTCTGGGGCCGGGAATCCGAGATCGAGCCTCGCACCGTCGACGTCCACATTCGGCGGCTGCGCAAGGCCCTCAACGACGGCGGCCGCCGCGACCTCATCCGCACCGTCCGCGCCGCGGGCTACGCGGTGGACCAGGCGGGGCGGTAGAAGTTCGCGGCTCGACGCAACCATCCTGCGTCCTTCGACTCGCTTCGCTTGCTCAGCGACTGTGTTGCGGGTCAAGCGGGTTGCCATGGTTTTTGGTCTCTGAGGATGGCGTTGAGGATGGTGAGGAGCTTGCGCATGCAAGCGACCATGGCGACCATCTTGGGCTTGCCGTTGGCGAGGAGGCGTTGGCGGAAAGCTCGGATGGTGGGGTTGTGACGCACCGCGGCCATGGTAGCGGGGAAGAGAGCGGCGCGGACGCTGGCGCGGCCGCCGGCGATGAAGGACTTGCCTTGCCAACGGCCGGACTGGCGGGTGAAGGGGGCCACGCCGACGAGGGCTGCGATCTTGCGGCGGTCGAGGGTGCCGAGCTCAGGCAACTCGGCGATGAGGGCACGCGCGGTGATGTCGCCGACGCCGGTGACGGAGGCGAGCAGATTCTCCTTCTCGCGCCAGGCCGGCGAGCCGCGCACGGTGGTATCGATGTCCTCGTCGAGGGCGGCGAGTTCCTTCTCGAGCACCCGGACCACCCGCTCGCAGCTGCGCTTGAGCCGCTTGGGCAGGCGCGCCGCGCGCTGGCGCTCGGCGACCATCATGGCAATGATCTGCCGCCGGCGCGTCACCAGATCGGCCAGTGCCTGCGTCGCCTCGTCCGGCAGGGGGCGCGGCTCCGGACGCGTGGCCTCGGCAAAGCGCGCGATCACCTCGGCGTCGATCCGGTCGGTCTTGGCGCGCCGGCCGAGCGCCTGGGCGTAGTGGCGCACCTGGGCGGGATTGACCACCACCAGCGGCAGACCGGCACCACCGATCGCCGCCGCCGCCGTCATCTCGAAGCCGCCGGTCGCTTCCACCGCCACCAGACGCGGTGCCAGCGGCGTCAGCCGCGCCACCAGTTCCGCCAAGCCGTCGCCGTCGCGCGGCACGCTGAAGGCTTCCCCCGCCGGCCGCACGTACACGTCCAGCCGATCCTTCGACACGTCAATGCCGACATAGCTTGTGTCCATCATCACCCGTCCTTGCTCAACCGGGCTCGCGTTGCGGCCCACACGACTGTCCGGGTTCGATGGATCGGCAATGGGGGTACCACGCTGAGCTACGGGCTTCAGAGCCCTAGGATGAGCCGGCCTCCCCATCGCCACCGCACCGGCAAGCTTACTCGATGCGGCTGATGCCAACTTACAAGGATGAGGGGGATAGGAGAGGCCGGAAAGAAAACTGCCTCATCCTGAGCAAGCGAAGCGCGTCGAAGGATGCACCGACGGCTCTGCGGCTACACCGGATAGATCAACGCGGTATCGATGATCAGGGAGTCGTAGATGCAGTGGCGCTCCTTCAGGAGCAGGCGCCCGTCCTGGCGGACAAAGCGGTCGCGGTAGCGGCCGACCTGCTGCAG
>JBAVMB010000101.1:0-4331 GCA_049689615.1 Allostellaceae bacterium | reverse complement strand
GTGGTGGCGGTGGCGAGCGCGGTGGCGCTGATCTGGCGGCATCCGCTGGCGCATATCGCCGCCGAAAGCGCCGCGCCGATCGGCGCGTGCTTCACCTTCGTCTGCCTGGCGAGCGGCTCGCTCTGGGGCGAGCCGATGTGGGGCACTTGGTGGGTGTGGGACGCACGGCTGACGTCTGTGCTGGTGCTGTTCTTCCTCTATCTCGGCTTCATCGCGCTGGCCAACGCGTTCGACGACCGCACCCGCGGCTCGCGCGCGGCGGCGATCCTCGCCATCGTCGGCGTGGTCAATTTGCCGATCATCAAGTTCTCGGTCGATTGGTGGAACACGCTGCACCAGAAGGCGAGCGTGTTCCGCATGGGCGGCCCGACAATCGCCACCTCGATGCTGTGGCCGCTGCTGGTGATCGCCGCTGGCTTCCTGTTCCTGTTCGCGGTCCTGCTCATGCTGCGCATGCGGACCGCGTTGTTGCGCGCCAAGCTGCGTGCGCTGCGGTTCGGGACGTGATGGCGCAGTTCTTCGCCATGGGCGGCT
The DNA here is from genome assembly GCA_049689615.1 of Allostellaceae bacterium. Taxonomy (GTDB): domain Bacteria; phylum Pseudomonadota; class Alphaproteobacteria; order ATCC43930; family CGMCC-115725; genus REEB95. Next base: position 3,797 of record JBAVMB010000101.1, on the reverse strand, counting down.
ATGCTCGCTTCGTCTGGCCGGCTTACGGCGTCGCCGCGCTCGTGCTCGTCGGATTGCTGGCGCACAGCCTGATCGGCTATCGCCGGGCACAGCGTGCACTCGACGCCGAGGAGCGGCGATGACGCGTAAGCGGCGGCGGCTTTATTTCGTGCTCGGTGGCGTCGCGCTGCTCGGCCTCGCCGTCGGCCTGACGCTGTCGGCGCTCAACGACAATCTGGTGTTCTTCTACGGCCCGTCCGATCTCTACGCCGAGCATATTCCGCCGGGCCGCCTGGTGCGCATTGGCGGCTTGGTCGCGGCCGGCAGCGTCAAGCACGAGGCCGACGGCTCGACGCTCGATTTCACCGTCACCGACGGAAAGAAATCCGTGCCGGTGACGTATCGCGGCATCGTGCCGGATCTTTTCCGCGAAGGTCAGGGCGTCGTGGTCGAAGGCCGCCTTCTGACCGACGGATCGTTCAAGGCGACGACGCTGCTAGCGAAACACGACGAACGCTACATGCCGCCCGAAGTGGTCGAGGCGCTAAAAAAGGCGGGTCGCTGGCAGGAGGGCGAGGACGGCAAGCCCATTCCGCCGGTCGCGCCGGCGAGCGCCGGAGCGACGCAATGATCATCGAGCTCGGCCATTTCGCGCTCATTCTGGCGCTGGCGGTGGCGCTGCTGCAGGTCGGGCTGACACTCACCGGCGCCGCGCGCAACGACCTCAACCTGATGGCGGCGGGCCGGCTGGCGGCGATGGCGCAGTTCGCGCTCATCGCGCTCGCCTTCGCGACTCTGGTGCACGCCTATTTCGTATCGGATTTCTCGGTCGCCAATGTTGCCGAGAACAGCAGCAGCGCCAAACCGCTGCTCTATAAGCTCACCAGCGTATGGGGCAACCACGAAGGCTCGATGGTGCTGTGGGTCCTGATCCTGGCGCTCTACGGCGCGGCAATTGCCTGGTTCGGCGACGCCATGCCGCCCCGGCTGTGCGCGCGCGTGCTCGGCGTCAAGGCGCTGATCGCGATCGGCTTCCTGCTGTTCATCCTGCTGACGTCGAATCCGTTCCTGCGCCTGTCGCCAGCGCCGGAAGAGGGCATGGGTCTCAATCCGATCCTGCAGGACCCCGGCCTCGCCTTCCATCCGCCGTTCCTCTATCTGGGTTATGTCGGCTTTTCGGTCGCTTTCGCTTTCGCCATCGCGGCGTTGATCGACGGCCGTGTCGACGCCGCCTGGGCGCGCTGGGTGCGGCCGTGGACATTGGCCTCGTGGTGCTGCCTGACGCTCGGCATCGCCATGGGCAGTTGGTGGGCCTATTACACGCTCGGCTGGGGCGGTTGGTGGTTCTGGGATCCGGTCGAGAATGCGTCGCTGATGCCGTGGCTCGCCGGAACCGCGCTACTGCATTCGGCAATCGTGGTCGAGCGCCGCGACACTCTCAAAAGCTGGACGATCCTGCTCGCGATCCTGACCTTCTCGCTATCGTTGGTCGGCACCTTCCTCGTGCGTTCCGGCGTGCTGACCTCGGTGCATGCCTTCGCGCTTGATCCGCGCCGCGGCGTGTTCATTCTCGTGTTGCTGTGCATCGCCATCGGCGGCTCGCTGGCGCTTTACGCCTGGCGCGCGCCGGCGCTCGAACCGGGCGGCGCCTTCGCGCCGATTTCGCGCGAGGGTGCGCTACTGCTCAACAACCTGATCCTGGCGAGCTGCTGCGCCACCGTGTTCATCGGCACGCTCTATCCGCTGTTTCTCGACGCCGTCGGCGGCCCCAAATTGTCGGTCGGCTATCCGTTCTTCGACCGCACTTTCGTGCCGCTGATGATTCCGCTGCTGCTCGCCGTCGGCATCGGACCGCCGCTGGCGTGGAAGCGCGGCGATGTGCTGGGCGCGTTGCAGCGGCTGTGGGCGGCGTTCGCTGCCGTCATCGCGGCGATGCTGATCGCGTACTATCTGAGCCATGGCGGCCCGGTGCTGTCGGTGCTCGGCATCGGCCTTGCCGCCTGGATGGGCGCCGCCGCGGTGGTCGAGCTCGCCGACCGGCTGCGCTTGTTCCGCGCGCCGTGGAGCGAGGTGACACGCCGCGCGCTTGCCCAGCCGCGCGCCTCCTATGGCATGACGCTGGCGCATTTTGGTTTGGCGGTGACGGTCGCCGGCATCGCCGCCGCGGGCTTCGAACAGCAGAGCATCGCGCTGCTGCATCTCGGACAGACCTTGCCGGTGGCAGGCTATACGCTGCGCTTCGATGGCATCGGCAAGCACGACGGCGTCAATTACACCGCCGACCGCGGCGACTTCACGCTGCTCGACGGCACCCGTGTCGTCGCCCAGCTAGCGCCCGAACGGCGATTCTTTCCACTGCAGCAGCAGACAGTGAGCAAGACCGCGATCCACACCAATTTCTTCGCTGATTTCTACCTCGCGCTCGGCGACCCCGACGACAAGGGCGGCTGGGCGGTGCGCGCCTATTGGAAGCCGCTGGTGCCGTTCATCTGGATCGGCGGCGTGATCATGGCCTTCGGCGGCGCCGTCAGCTTGAGCGACCGGCGCTGGCGTGTCGGCGTCGCGGCCCGCCGCGCTGCCAAATCCGCATTGCCGGCGAATCGGAACCGCGCATGAGCTGGCGCCGCGCTGCCTATCTCCTGCCGCTGATCGGCTTCGCCGCGCTTGCCATCTATCTCTCGCGCGGCCTTGCGCCCGGCTACAACCCCGAACTGCTGCCGTCGGCGCTGATCGACAAGGCGGCACCGGCCTTCGATCTCGCCGGCCTCAAAGGCGAGGCGCGGCTGAGCAATCGCGCCTTCGCCGACGAAATCGTGTTCATCAATTTCTTCGCCTCGTGGTGCGTGCCATGCCGCGAGGAAAGCCCCGTGCTGACCGACTTGGCGCGGCGCAACGTCATCGTGCTTTACGGCATCGACTACAAGGACAAGCCCGAGGACGCCGAGAAATTCCTTCGGCAATACGGCGATCCTTATCGCCGCATCGGTGTCGACGAGAGCGGCCGCACCGCCATCGATTTCGGCGTCTATGGCGTGCCTGAGACCTACGCGATCGACCGCACCGGACATATCCGCTGGCGCCATGTCGGGCCGCTGACGGCGGATGTCGTAAAGAAAGAGATTCTGCCGCTGCTGCAGGAACTGGGGGCGTCGTGATCCGCGTCCTCATCGCTGCGGCGATTCTGCTCGGCGTCGCGCAGGCGGCATTCGCAGTCGAGCCGAGCGAGATGCTGCCCAATCCCGCGCTCGAAGCACGCGCCGAAACGATCGGCAAACAGCTGCGCTGCCTGGTCTGCCAGAACGAATCGATCGAGGATTCGGGTGCCGACCTCGCCCACGATCTGCGCGTGCTGATCCGCGAGCGCCTGAAAGCCGGCGACAGCGACGCGCAGGCGATCAAATACGTCACCGACCGTTACGGCGATTTCGTGCTGCTCAAGCCGCCGGTCGAGCCTGCAACATATCTGCTGTGGTTCTCGCCTTTCGTCATTCTGGCGGTCGGCGCCGCCGGGGCCTGGTTCTATCTGCGCCGCCGGCCGGCGCCGCCGGACGAGCCGCTCGACCTCAATCAACGCCGCCAGCTCGAGCGGCTGCTGCTCGACGACCAATGATCTTCGCCCTCGTCCTGCTGTTCGTCACGCTCGCGGTCCTCGGCACGGTGCTATCGCCGTTGTGGCAACACGGACGCCGGGCGATGACGCGCGGCCGCTATGACCGCGCGGTTTATCGCGACCAGCTCAACGAGATCGAGCGCGATGTGGCGCGCGGCATGGTGCGGCCCGAAGACGCGGCAGCGGCACGGCGCGAGATCGAGCGTCG
>JBAVMB010000100.1:0-1704 GCA_049689615.1 Allostellaceae bacterium | reverse complement strand
TTGCTGTAGAGATAGCCGCCAATCAGGTGGAAAAGCTGCTCGGCTTGAAAACGTTGGCCGTGAACGATAACCGCGAGCACCGTCGCGATGATCAGCAGCCATTTGATAGAAAGCGGCGCGCGATTGTGCGTCAGCGCCGATGCAAAAATCGCAAGTGCGGCACCGCCGATGGCCAGTCCGATCAACACTTCGACCGGATTGTGGTCGCCTATGATGATCCGCGAAACCGCTATGCCCAGGGCCAGGCCAAACCCGGCAGCGATTGCAGGGACGGTGAATCGCTGCGTTTGCGAAGCGGTGAGACATGCGAGTCCACCATAGACCAGCAGGCTCAGTCCAGAATGGCCGCTCGGACTACGGATCGGCCCGGTAGGGCAGTCCCAAAAATAAACCTTGAGCAGACCAATCGTGCCGCCGCAAAGCGCCAGCGCGATCGCCCAGAACACCGCGAGCCGCCGCGTCTCGGGCGACCACGAAAGCCACGCCAGAACCGCGGCCGCAATTGGCAGCAGAACCGCAAGATTGCCGAAATTGGTGATGAAGATCGGAATGGTCAAAGGGAATCCGGTGACCCGAAAAACCGCTCCGACGATAACCTCACCCGGTGGGGACTGATAAAGGAATTTTGCGGCAGGCGAGTGGGGCGAGTGGGTCTGGGTAGGTGATTCGACTCGGCCAACCAACCCCTCCTGTGATCGTCGGACCGGAGGGCAAGCCAGAAACCGGGGCAACATTCGCCGGGTATCTTCCGGCCAGTCCGGATGTCAAAAACCACGGGAGGCGATCAGTGGCGAGAAACGAAGCCGTGGCGAAGGCCCAGCGGGAGAAGTTCATCGAAGCCGCACGCAAGACTGGGATAACCGAACCAGCCCCCGCAACCGAGCCAGACGAACCTGTAGACGCAGAGGCTGAAGACAACCATCAGCCCCAGAAATGACCCGGCCCCGACCACTGATTAAAAAAATGTGACTTTGCTGGTGGTGGGCTTGTGTTCAGATTGCAAAACCAACCTCCCGAACGACTTACCGGGAGGCTGGGTATGATCGACTACCTACACGCCCCGCTGCACGGGATCGCCTGCCGCTTACATTGATGCGGACCCACACGGCATAGCTGCAGGCCGTGGGGCTGATCCGGTCATCCTGCCAGACACACTCGGCCGAGACGGTCTCCCGATCCCACCCGTCGAACCCGAAGACCCGGTTTGCCTCGTCGTTGCCGAGCGTATCGCCCTCTCTGCCTGGCGCCTGCGCCGCTCCTGTCGGATCGAGGCCGCCTTGTTTGGAAACGTCCCGCGCACTTGGGCAAGATGCGGCGAACGTGACGGCCGCCGCGAATGGTGCGTGACGGGCGCATTCACGGAGGCGTCTCTCATTCGACGGCATGTGGCTTGCCCCCGCCGAAGGGTACGTGTCCACGAGAACTGTCACACATGTGACGCTAATGTTCGAATAAGAGACACCGGAACTCCGATGTCATGGCGCTGTCGATCGTCACTTCGCGCCTAGCCAGCAGGCTTTGTCAGCATGTCCGCCGCCGCGAATCGCTGCGTTTGACGCGCACCATCAACGCCGAGGTTAGGTGTGGCTCATTAAAGTGGGGCGGCAACACGTTCAAGGTTGGCAATCGGCATGCGTCTTGCAGAAACTCCTTACGAGACACTCGACGCCCCACGGCGTATCGGCGGCGTGGTCGCTAGTGGAT
>JBAVMB010000099.1:0-4624 GCA_049689615.1 Allostellaceae bacterium | reverse complement strand
GACCGAGCGCTATGGCACGCCGCTGGTTCAGGCGCTGCGGGTTCTCGCGGCCGAGCTGCGCGAAGAGCGCATGCTCAAGGCCGAAGAGAAGGCTGCCAAGCTGCCGGCAATCATGACGATACCGATGATCGTCTTCATCCTGCCGTCGATGTTCATCGTGCTCATCGGGCCGGCGCTGATCCAGGTCTTCAAGGCGTTTTAGCGCCGCGTCGATCCGCCCGCTGGCAGCTTGATATCCATCAGCCGCGCGGCGTTGCCGCCAAGAATCAATCCGCGTTCGCGCTCGGACAGGCCGGGCGCCTTCTGCACGAACTTCACCGCATCCGGCAGCGCCATGTCGTAGGGATAGTCGGTGCCGAGCAGGATGTGGTCGGCACCGTACTGCTCCACCAGATAGGCCAGCTGGTGGTGAGTGAAGACGATAGTGTCGAAATAGAGCGTCTTCAGGTAGCTCGACGGCGCTTTGCTGATTTTGGTGCGGGCGTCGGGCCGGACGGCATGGGCGTGATCGATGCGCCCGGCATAGGCGGGCAGGTAGCCACCGCCGTGGGCGCAGACAATTTTGAGCCTGGGATAGGCCTCGAGTACGCCGCCGAAGATCAGATGGTGGATCGCCACCGTGGTGTCGAGCGGATTGCCGACGATGTTCTGGAAGAAATGATCGCCGAGCCGGCGGCCGTCCGGAACGCCATGCGGATGCAGGAAGATTACTGCGCCAAGCTCCTCCGCCTTGGCGAAGAACGGCCGGAAGCGCTCCGCCGACAATTCGTCCTGCTCGACGTGCGGGCAGATTTCGACGCCTTTGAGGCCGAGTTCATGCACCGCACGAGTGAGTTCGCGCACGGCATATTCCGGCACCTGCATCGGCACCGTAGCCAAACCGACGAAGCGGTCGGGATGGGCGGCACAGATGCGCGCAATATTGTCGTTGATGAGGCGCGACGTGCGCAGCGCCAATGTGCCATCGGCCCAATAATAGTATTGCGCCGGCGCCGTCGAGATCGCCTGGATGTCGATGCCGTCGGCGTCCATGGTGTTGAGCCGCTCCTTGATCGAGGTAAGCTTCGGCCCGACGGCAGACGTCTGCTTGGCGTCGACCTGCTTCGATGCAGCGCTTTGGAAGAGTGCGTAGGGATCGTATTGCGGTCGCATCAACTCCCTGGTCAGCGCCGCCGCCTCGGGCGTGAAGACGTGGCAGTGGATGTCAACGGTTGGTTGGCGTGCGCCAGAAGCGTGCGTCTTGGGCTTGGTCTTGGCCTTGGCCTTTTTGCGGCGTAGGGCGGCACCGCCGGCGACGGCCGGCGCACAGGTATAAACGAAACTCATGCGCGGCCACCGCTCCGTGCCGCGCGACACGCCTGCCAGATTTTTTGCGGCGTCGCGGGCATCTGCAGCGCGCGTCCGGCACCGCCAGGAATGGCATCGGCAATCGCGTTCATGATCGCCGCGAGTGCGCCGGTGGTGCCGGCCTCGCCCGCGCCTTTGACGCCGACCGGATTGGTCTTGCAAGGAAACTCGAGCAGCACATCGTTCAGCTTTAGCGGCATGTCGGTCGCCCGGGGCATGGCGTAGTCCATGAACGAGCCTGCCAGCAGCTGGCCGGATTGGTCATAAAGCGCGTTTTCGAGCAACGCCTGGCCGAGACCCTGGGCAACGCCGCCGTGGACCTGGCCTTCGACGATCATGGCGTTGAGAATGCGGCCGGAATCGTCGGCGCTGCTGTATGCCACCATGTCGAGCGCGCCGGTCTCGGGATCGATCTCGACCTCGGCGACGTGGCAGCCATTGGGGAAATGCTGCGGTGTCTGCGACACCTTGTTGGTGTCGAGCGAATCGGCGATCTCGCCCTTGGCCTTGAGCTCCTGCGCCTTCTTCGCGACTTCGAACAGCGATAGCCGCCGGTCGGTGCCGGTAATCTCGAAAACGCCGATGTGATAGGCAATATCGGCTTCCGCCGCTTCCAGCATTTGTGCCGCCACTTTCTTGCCTTTCTCGATCACCGTATCGGCGGTGAAGAAGATGGCGCTGCCGGCGGCCGCGGCCGAGCGCGAGGCAAAGCTGCCGTGCCCTTCGACGCCGAGACGCGTATCGCCCTCGCGCACCACCACCTTGGCCGGATCGATGCCGAGCTTCTCGGACGCGACTTGGCGAAAGACCGTCAGATGCCCTTGGCCGGTGGATTGCGCGCCCAAACCGACGACGACGGTACCGTCGCCGGGAAACGACACCGATGCACCCTCCGGTGGAATCGCGCCCGAATGCTCTAGGAAGCACGAGACGCCGATGCCGCGCAGGCGGCCGCGCGCAGCACTCTGCTGCTTGCGCGTGGCGAAGCCCTCGAGGTTGGCGAGTTCAAGTGCCTTGTCGAAAATCGCTGGAAAATCGCCGCTGTCATAGACCGTGCCCATCGCGCCTTTATAGGGCAGCTCCGCCGGCGTAACGAGATTGCGGCGACGCAAGACAACCGCGTCGATGCCGCTAACGCGCGCTGCTTCCTCCACCAACCGCTCCATCAGATAGTTAGCTTCGGGCCGACCGGCACCGCGATAGGGACCGAGCTGAACCGTGTTAGTCAGGACGCACAGCACGTCGCAGACGATGCGCGGAATGCGATAGACCGACGGGAAACAACGCACCATGTTGATTGTCGCGGTGAGCGGTCCGGCGCCGTTTGCGAAGGCGCCCATGTCGGCAACCGACTTGACGCGCAGCGCCAGGAACTTGCCATCCTTGTCGAGCGCGAGTTCGCCCTCCATTACCTGGTCGCGTGCCTGATTGTCAGACAGGAACGCTTCGGAGCGCGTCGACGCCCAGCCCACCGGCCGGCCGATCCGTTTAGCCGCCACTAGGATGGCGACGTATTCGGGATAGGCGCCGCTCTTCATACCAAAGGCGCCGCCGACATCGTCGGTCAGGACCCGCATTTGCTCCGGTTTGACGCCGAGCAGTTCCGCCATCTGATTGGCCATCAGCCAGACGCTCTGGGTCCCGGTCCTGAGCGTGTATTCGCCAGTCTTGGCGTCGTACCAGCCGGTCGCCGTGCGCGGTTCCAGGCTGGCAACAGCCAGCCGCTGATTCGACACAGACAGCCGGGCCACCAGCGGCGCGCTGGCGACGATCCTAGCAACCTCGGCAGCGTTGCTGCCGTCCTTGTCGAGCGGCCAAGTGAAGTCGAGGGCAATATTGCCGGGTGCCTCTGGCCAAACCTGCGGCGCGCCGGGTTCGATGGCGCGGCGGGCGTCGACCACCGCGGCGATTTCGTCGTAATCGACTTCGATCAGCTCGACGGCGTCCTGCGCCTGCGCGCGGTTTTCCGCAACCACCATCGCAACCGGCTGGCCGGCATGGACCACACGGCCTTCGGCCAACGCCGGCCAGCGTGGCGCGACGAGTTTCGTGCCGCCCCGTCCAGGCACTGGCAGCGGGTGGGCGAGGCTGCCGGTGCCAGCCATGTCAGCCGCCGTCAACACCGCCACTACACCGGGTGCCCGCTGCGCCGCCGCGGTGTCGAGACGGCGGATCGTCGCCGACGCCATCGGCGCGCGCAGGAACGCAGCAATGGCCTGATGCGGTTCGCGCACGTCGCTGGTATAGCGGCCCTTGCCCCGCAACAGCGGTTCGTCCTCGATGCGCAGTTGGCGTGTCGTGCCCGTGGTCATATACGTGCATCCCCGTTTCTTGTGCGGCGCGATTCAAACGAAGCCGAATTGTGATGGAAGGCCGTCTGTCCTGGCGTAGGAGTGTTCCACAATCGTGTCCGAATTGGCGACATGGCCGGTGGCGAGTTTCACGCGATCGTCGCTGCTATCGAACACAAGGTTGGGGCCGCGCTCAACCTAAATGATCACGCGATAACGCGACGGCTGCCGCCGATGTCTGGAGGCCGGCCGTGGCGAAATCGGCATCCAACGCTAAATCTCTGAAATGCCGGATATTTCGACGCTCAGACGGGACCGAAGAGGGTGGGGTCGGCGAACTCGTCGCCGCGGGCCTGTTCGAGTTCCTGGTTGTAGCGGCGGAGCGCATAGGCCTCGGTGACGAAGCCGATGACCTTGCGGTCGGTGGCGCTGGCGAGCACCGGCAGCGCCTCGACCTCGGCGCTGACGAAGCGGTCGAGGGCGGCGCGCACGTTCTGGTGCGGCAGCAGGAACTGGGTCTCGGCCTGGCGCAGGTCGGCCGCCCGCAGGCCGGCCAGCCGCTCGTCGAGGTCGGGATTGTGCGCATCGGCGGTCACCACCATGCCGGCATAGTCCCCCTTGGTATCAAGCAGGAAGATCCGGTTGGTGCCGCCCAATGGGAACTGCGCCCGCAGCTCCGCCAGCGGCAGGTTCTCCGACACTGTGTGGATGTCCCGGCGCATCATCTTGCGCACCGTCAGGTCGCGGATCCAGCCGACGTCCTGCGCGCCGCGGATCGGCACGCCCCGCAGGTGGAACCGCCAGGTGGCAAACGAATAGCCAAACGTCGAGCGCACGATCATCGACGCCACGATTACCCCCACCGTCACCCCCACCGTGACGTAGAAGTTCGCCGTCATCTCCAGCGTCAGCAGGATCATCGTCACCGGCGCCCCGATGATCGCCGCCGCCATCGTCCCCATCCCCACCACCGTGTAGGCCAGACG
>JBAVMB010000098.1:0-3362 GCA_049689615.1 Allostellaceae bacterium | reverse complement strand
GGCCTGGCTACCTAAGGGCTCTTCGAAAACCGACCAAGTATCCTTGGCTTAGAATGCAAAACAACATGTTAAAACAGGCTTCGCGGCAAGTGGCTGCGGCCGGTGGTCGGGCGATCGAATGGCATTTCGCAGAAGAGGGTGTTGCCGACCATATGCGGACTCTCTTCGCGAAACGGGGATTCAAAATTTCGGTGATCTATACGCCACCTCAATGAGGATCAGGATCACATGAGCTTCGATTTATTTCTCCAAAATTTCCGTCGCGGCGAGAGCGCGACATTCCCGCGTGCAGTCGTGGAGTCGGCTTTCAAGGGATACCTCAAGGAAATCGACCCGGAATTCTCCATATTGAATTTTCCGGATGGCGGAAGCTCCGAGCTTTATACCGAAGACGGCACCGAAAACGGCGCGGCGATTTCTGGTTTTATGATTGCACGGCCGGCAGGCAGTCCGGAATTGTGGGTGGGACTCCTGGACATTTTGAAGCGCACGGGTGCTGTGCTGTTCTGGCCCGATGGCGGAGCCGTCGTTGCCGACGAATCCGTAATCCCGAATTTGCCGGAAAGCGTCATAGAAGTGGTTGGAGTGCCGACCGTGGTGCATGAGCCCGAAGAAATCCCTCGACTGATCAGTGAAGGGTAGAGGGGGCGGAAGCCGGGCCCCTGGTGTCCGATTAATCCATCCGCATATTCCCGCTCGATCCTGACATGCCGAAATCGGAATGGGCGAAATTGCGTGACGCCCTGTTTGTGGGCGAGATCACCGGGTACAAGTTCGCGTTTGCGTTCGTCCATATCGAGACACAGGACGCTCGGCGACCAGCCGCTCAAGCCCCAGCAGAACCGCCCCTTTAACCCACGCTGCCCCGCCTCGATGCGCCACTCGCGGGCCTGGTATACCAATATTGCGCCGCACAATAGGTCAATGCGTATTATCTTTTGTGCACCGCAATACGCCTACTCGCTAAAGGAATCGAGCCATGTTGAGCCTCATCAGCCAAACCTTCCGCGCCCTCGCCGAGCGCTATTCGGCCTGGCGGCAGCGCCAGCAGGCCTATGCCGAGCTCGCACAGCTCGACGACCGGTCGCTGGCCGATATCGGCATCAACCGCTCCGAGATCCCGTACGTGCTGAGCCATCCGCGGCCCTCGCGCGCGCCGGTCTGGGCGAAGACGGGCCGGACTTCGCACGCGCACTGAGCGCGGTTAACGAGCCGCCCCGGTTGGGGGTGGCCGCGCCGGCCCCTCGCCATACCTCCGAATCGGAGGCAGATTAGGCCGATGGGCCACGCGCACCAGCATCACCACCACGAACATGCGCATAACAGCGCCGCGAGCAACGCGGCGCTGTTTGCGTCTGCGGTGGCGCTGAACCTGGCGTTCGTCGCCGCCGAGACGGTGTTCGGCCTGATTGGCGGCTCAATGGCGCTGCTCGCCGATGCCGGCCACAATTTCGGCGACGCGCTCGGCCTCGGCGCGGCCTTCGTCGCGACGCAGCTAGCGCGGCGGGAGCCGAGCCATAGGTTCACCTACGGCCTCGGCAGTTCGTCGATTCTCGCCGCGCTGCTCAATGCCATCATCCTGCTGATCGCGGTCGGCGCGATCGCCGCCGAAGCGACCCGGCGGCTGGCCACGCCGACGCCGGTTGCCGGCGAAACCGTCATCGCCGTGGCGCTGGCCGGCGTTGTCGTCAACGGCGTCATCGCCCTGCTGCTGTCGCGCGGCAGCCACCGGCACGATCTCAACCGCAAGACGGCGCTGGTGCATGCGCTGAGCGACGCCGGCATCAGTCTCGGCGTCGCCGCGTCGGGCGCGCTGGTCATCGCCACCGGCTGGCTGCGGATCGATCCGGCGGTGAGCCTGGCGATCGCCGTCATTATCGTCGTCGGCACCTGGCGGCTGCTGCAGCGCGGCCTGGCGATGGCTTTGCACGCCGTTCCGCATCAGATCGATCCGGTGGCGGTGCGCGCCCAGCTTGCCGCGGTGTCCGGTGTCACCGCCGTGCACGACCTGCATATCTGGCCGATGAGCACGACCGAGACGGCACTCACCGTGCATCTGGTGATGCCGGAAGGACACCCGGGCGACGCGACGCTGTCGAGCCTGATCGGCGAGCTCGATCGGCGCTTCGCCATCGGCCACGCCACCATCCAGATCGAGACCGGCAGCGGCGAGCTCGTCTGTCCGCTGGTGTCGGAGCGCGTCGTCTAAAGCACGAACAGCAGCAGCGCCAGCGACACCGCGCCGAAGGTCCAGCAGTACCAGGCGAACGGATCCAGCGCCTCGAAATCGTGGCGCTTGAAGTAGCGCATCAGGAACGCGACGCTCAGAAACGCGGTGATGCCGGCGACCACGCCGGCGATCCACGCCACCGGGCCGAAACCGGCCCCGACATGCAGCAGCTTCGGCACTTCGAGCACGGCGGCGCCGGCGATCACCGGCGTCGCGATCAGGAACGAGAAGCGCGCCGAATCCTCGTGATGCAAGCCAGCTAGCAAGCCGCCAACTATGGTCGCGCCCGAGCGCGAAATGCCGGGAATCAACGCCGTCGACTGCCACAGGCCGATATAAATCGCATCGCGCCAGCGCATGCCGTCGATGGCGCGCACGCTGCGGCCGGCACGGCGCAGCCGCTCGCCGAAGAACAGCAGACCGCCGTTGACGATCAAGAACACCGACGCCACGACCGGTGTGCCGAAGAGGTTGCGGAAGAATTTCTCCAGCGCAAAGCCCAGGATCACCGCCGGAATCGTCGCCACCACGATGAGGCCGAGCTGACGTCGCCGGCCGGCCCGCCGGTCGCGCTGGCCGAGGCCGAACAAGGCCAACGCCAGACCGATCCAGTCGCGCCAGAAATAGGCCAGCAACGCCGTCGCGGTGCCGATATGCAGCACCACCAGGAACGGCAGGAATTGCGGCGCGTGCTGGTCGATATGCCAGCCGAACAGATGCGGCAGCACGACCGCATGGCCCAGGCTCGACACCGGAAACAGTTCAGTCAGGCCTTGCAGCACGGCCATGACAATGGCTTGCAAAAACGTCATCGGGGCTCGCTCACGAAGGTTGCACGATGGGGAAATTCGCCGGCACGCGGCGACCGCGCGCCAGGATCAGGGTTCGCCAGCCGCCGACGTCGATCCGCGCCGCAAGATGCAGGCCGGCCGCGCGGTGCGCTGTCAGCACCAGCGCCTCTTGCCGCGGCAATAGGCCGGCGAGCACGGCAACGCCGCGCGCCGCCAGGGCATGGCCGAGGTCGTGCGCCAGCAGCGCCAGCGGCCGCGCCAGGATGTTTGTCAACACCAGATCGAACGGCACACCGCGCGCCACCGCCCGTTGGCGATAGCTGCTGGCACGCACCGCCCTG
>JBAVMB010000097.1:0-6055 GCA_049689615.1 Allostellaceae bacterium | reverse complement strand
TCGCGCGCACCAGTGCGCTTCTTGCCGAAATCGACGTCGCGGCCCGCGGCGGCGGCACGGCCGAGCGCCAGTGCCGTGCCCGAAGGCGCGTCGACCTTGTAGCGGTGGTGCATCTCGAGGATTTCGATGTCGTACTCCGGTCCGAGCTGCGCTGCCGCTTCGCGCACCAGTTCGAGCAGCAAATTGATGCCGACACTCATATTGGGCGCCCACAGGATCGGCGCCTTGCGGGCGGCCTGTTTCAGCGCGCTTTCCTGCGCCGCGTCGAGACCGGTGGTGCCGATGACCAGCGCCTTTCCGGTCGCGGCGGCGATCTTGGCATGGCCGACGCTGGCCGCGGGCCAGGAGAAATCGATCACCGCATCGGCGATACGGAACAGCGCCAGTGCGTCGCTGCCGGCCTTGATGCCAAGCGATCCGACGCCCGCCATCTCGCCTAGGTCACGCCCAAGGTAAGGGCTGTCGGCGGCGTCGATGCCGCCAATGAGTCGCGTACCCTTGGTTTCCAAGAGTTCGAGCGCGACCATGCGGCCCATCCGCCCGCCGCTGCCGGAAACCCCGATCTTGAGTTCAGCCATATGCTGCTCCCGTCGCCTGAAACTCCGTGAAGGCCCGCGCAAATGCAAGCGCGGCGCGGCCACCGCGTCAGTGCGCCGAATCCGTATCGCCGGATGTCGCCTGCCGGGCTACGTGGGGGGAACTACTGCCGTGAACCGAAAGGGTGCTGAAAAACCAGGCCATGACGCCGATCAAAACGATCAGCACAACGATGAATACCAGCTCGTGCAGATCCTTGCGGCGCGGTGCCGATGTACGATTGGCTGTCATGCAATCTCTCCTGCCGTGCTGACGCCCGCCTGATAGCACGGTTCGGGGCCCTCTTCCCACGACTCGCCGCATCCTCTACACCATCGGCTTTATGGCCCTTCTGCGCTCGGTCGCGACCGTCGGCGGCTACACCATGATGAGCCGTATCCTGGGCTTCGTCCGCGACATGCTGACGGCGCAATTCCTCGGCGCCGGACCGGTCGCCGACGCGTTTTTCGTCGCCTTGCGCCTGCCCAATCTGTTCCGCAGCTTCTTCGCCGAAGGCGCGTTCAGCGCCGCCTTCGTGCCGATCTTCGCCGGCATGATCGCCAAGGAAGGCCATCGGCCGGCGCGGCTCTTCGCCGAAGAGGCGATGGCGGCGCTGACGTCGGTGCTGTTCGTCTTCGTTTTGGCGTGCGAGATCGCAACGCCGGCGCTGCTGCACGTCTTGGCGCCGGGCTTCGCCGCCGAGCCGGAGAAATTCGCGCTCACCGTCACGCTGACGCGCATCACCTTTCCCTATCTGCTGTTCATCTCGCTGGTGGCGTTGCAAGGCGGCGTGCTCAACTCGCTCGAACGCTTCGCCGCCACGGCCGCGACGCCGGTGCTGCTCAACATATTCATGATCGGCACGCTGCTGTTGGTGCGGCCGGTGAGCGGCGTGGCGCTGAGCTGGGCAGTCACTGCCGCCGGCTTCGCGCAGTTCGTTTGGCTGATGGTGTCGTGCAGGCAGGCGGGGGTGCCGCTGCGCTTTCCGCGGCCGCGTTGGACGCCGGCCTTGCGGCATCTCGTCGGCTTGATGGGGCCCGGCATCTTCGGCGCCGGCGTGACGCAGCTCAATCTCGTCGTTTCGACCGCGGTCGCCTCGCTACTGCCGACCGGCGCGGTGTCCTATCTCTATTACGCCGACCGGCTCAATCAGCTGCCGCTGGCGGTGGTTGGCATCGCCGTCAGCACCGCCATCCTGCCGCCGTTGTCGCGCCAAGTCCGCACCGGCGACGAAGCCGGCGCCGTGCAGACGCAGAATCGCGGCCTCGAGCTGGCGCTGCTGCTGACGGTGCCGGCCGCGGTGGCGCTCGGCATATTGGCGCGGCCGATTTTGGCGGCGCTGTTCGAGCGCGGCGCCTTCGGCCCGGTCGAAGTCACCGCGACGGCGGGCGCGCTCGCCGCTTATGCCGCCGGCCTGCCGGCCTTCGTGCTGGTCAAGGTGCTGGCGCCGGCGTTCTTCGCGCGCCACGACACCAAGACGCCGGTCAAGGTGGCGATGGTCGCGGTCGCGGCCAATCTGGCGCTGACGCTGATCCTCGGCGTGGCGCTGCCGTTCGCCCATGTCGGCATCGCTACCGCCACCTCGGCCGCCGGCTGGATCAACGCGCTGTCGCTGCTCTGGCTGCTGCATCGGCGCGCGCATTTCCGGCTCGACGCGCGTTCGCGGTCGCGGATTCCGCGGATTCTTGCCGCCTCGCTGCTGATGGGCGTCGTGCTGGTTGCGCTCGAAATTCCGCTGGCGCCGTATATCGGCGCGCACCTCATGGCGCGGTTGGCTGCATTGGTCGCGCTGATCGCCGCTGGCCTTGCCGCCTTCGCCGTCTTCGCGCTGGTACTAGGCGCGGCCGACCGTAGTGAGCTCGGCCAGCGTCTCGGGCTTGACCTCGTGGCCCGCCGGCGGCGATAACGGTCGCGCCCGCGCCCTCCATCAGCGACGACGGCATGAAACGCATCTTCTCGGGCGTCCAGCCCACCGGCAACCTCCACCTCGGCAACTATCTCGGCGCGATCCGCAACTGGGTCCAGCTGCAGAAGGATTTCGACTGCATTTTCTGCATCGTCGACCTGCATGCGCTGACCGTGCCGCAGGATCCGAAGGAATTGCGCGCCCAGACGCGCGAAGTGACTGCCGCCTACATCGCCTCGGGAATCGATCCCGAACGCTGCGTCATCTTCAACCAGTCGACCGTACCGGGCCACGCCGAGCTTGCCTGGCTGTTGGGCTGCCTGACGCCCCTCGGCTGGCTCAACCGCATGACGCAGTTCAAGGAGAAGGCGGGCAAGCACCGCGAGGAAGCCGGCCTCGGCCTCTATTCCTATCCGGTGCTGATGGCGGCCGACATCCTGCTCTACAAGGCGACCCACGTGCCGGTTGGCGAGGACCAGAAGCAGCATCTGGAGCTTTCGCGCGACATTGCCGGCGCCTTCAACCGCCGCTATGGCGTTGAATTTTTTCCCTTACCGGAACCCCAGATCTTCGGCGCCGGCACCCGCGTAATGAGCCTACGCGACGGCACCAAGAAGATGTCCAAATCCGACAGCTCGGATTATTCGCGCCTCAACATGACCGATGACGCAGCGGCGATTGCGCTCAAGATCCGCAAGGCCAAGACCGACCCGCAGCCACTGCCAGCGACCGAGAAAGAGGCCGAGACGCGGCCCGAAGCCGCCAACCTGCTCGGCATCTATGCTGCGCTTTCGGGTGTGTCGCTCGGCGAAGCCGTGCAACGGTTCGCCGGCTGGAATTTCTCCGACTTCAAGGCGGAGCTGGCCGATCTCGCGGCCGATGTCTGCGGCCGCATCGCCGTCGAGATGAAGCGCCTGATGGCCGATCCCGGCTATATCGACGGCGTATTGAAGCGCGGCACCGAACGCGCCAATGCGATCGCCGCACCGGTACTGCGCGAAGTCTTCGACATCATGGGCCTGCTGCGGCCCTGAGCCGGCTTCAGTCGCCGACCACCACAATGCCGGCTGCCGCCACCTGGCCGTCTTGCGCCGACGAGGCGCCCGACACACCGAACGCGCCGATCACCCTGCCGCCGATCATGAGCGGCACGCCGCCTTCGATCGGCAGCACGCCGGGTAGATTGGCGAGATGCGTCTTGCCGCTGGCATAGGCGTCTTCCCAGAATTTGGTCGGACGCTTGAACATCACCGCGGCGCGCGCCTTGGCGACGGAGACCTCGACGCTGGCGAGACCGGCCTCGTCCATGCGGACGAGATGCAGCAGATGTCCGCCGTCATCGACCACCGCCATGGTGACATGAAGATCGTGTTTATGTGCCTCCGCCTCGGCGGCAGCGACGATCGCGCGCGCGGCAGCGAGGGTGAGGGCTTTCTTGTCGGCAAGGGCGGCCATACAGCATCTCCATTCCGAGGCGTGCGGCGATCATAACCGGCGCAGCGGCGGGCGCGACAGAGTTGTGCGCGCCGGCCGAAGCGCGTTGTCGTCGTCGGTTCGCGATTGTAGAATTGCGCCGATGCGCGCCTGGACGTGCTGCACATCGGCTGCGATCAGGCGCGTGCTTGCGGCGTTGACGGTCGTTGTCGGACTCGTTCCGGCGACCGAAGCCGAACCCTCGCTATCGGCCGATCTTTCCGCGCACCAGCTCACGCTTGGATCGGACGCCGCCAGCCGCTCCGTCACGTTGTTCGGCACCGTCGATTCGCCTGACGATATCGTCGTCGTGGTGCGCGGCCCCGATGCCGAAGCCGTCGTGCGGCGCGGTCCCTTCGGTGATTTCTGGCTCACCGCCCATCGCATCGCCTTTGCCGGCGTGCCGGATTATTACGCCGTCTACGCCTCGGCGCCGCTCGATACGATCGTGCCGGCTCCGGTCCAGGCGCAGCACCAGATCGGCATCGGCAATTTGCGCTTTCAATTGCAAACGCCGCAATCCGATCCGGCGCTGGTCGCGGCTTCGCGCGTGGCGCTGATCACACAGCGGCAAACCGCCGGCCTCTATGCAAGAACCGTCGGCAAGGTCACGTTCGTCAACGATCACTTGTTCCGCGCGACCCTTGCGTTTCCGGCCGATGCGCCGCCCGGCACCTATTTCATCGAGGCGCTGTTGTTTCACGATAAGGCGCTGGTCGGCGGCCAGACCATGTCGTTGGCTGTGGCTGCAGACGGCGGCGGCGCGGCGATTGCAGGAACGGCTTGGCCGAGCCCGCTGGTCTACGCGGGGATTGGCGCGCTCGCGGCGACGATTGTGGCGACCGGCGTCTTCTTGTTCGGTGCCCGCCGTCGGTCGAAGGCCAAGCCCCGCGCGGAAACGCAGCGGCGGCCGGCCAAGCGCGCCCGGCGCTGACCGGCATTAGCCTTACGCGGCAAGGGGTTGACTTGGCGCGGCCAAAGCCCAAGTTTAGGCCTGCGTCCGTTGGAGATCGTCCGATGTTCATTCAGACCGAAACCACGCCGAACCCTGCGACCCTCAAGTTCCTGCCGGGTCGCGCCGTCATGGGCGACGGCACTGCGAACTTTCCCGACGTGGCGAGCGCGCAGCACTCGCCATTGGCCAAGCGGCTTTTCGGCCTGACCGGCGTGACCGGCGTGTTCTTCGGCTCCGATTTCATCACCGTCGCCAAGGCCGACGACGTCGATTGGCTGGCGCTCAAGTCGCAGATTCTGGGCGCGATCATGCAGCATTTCACCGCCGGCGAACCCATTGTGCTCGATGCGCAAAAGGCCGTCGCCGAGGAAGAAAGCGACGAGGTCGTCGCTCAGATCAAAGAGTTGCTCGAAACCCGTGTTCGTCCGGCGGTGGCGCAGGATGGCGGCGACATCATCTTCGATCACTACGCCGACGGCGTGGTCTATCTGCACATGCAGGGCTCGTGCTCGGGCTGCCCGTCCTCGACCGCGACGCTCAAGGCCGGCATCGAGAACATGCTGCGCCACTACGTTCCGGAAGTCGTCGAAGTCCGCCCGGTTTGACGCTTCGCGGCCGCGCTCGCGGCCTCGTTTAGGCGGTAACGCGCGGCATCATCGGCACGTCGAGATCGGCATCCGACAGCAGCGGATGTTTTTTGCTGTCGAACAGCTGATAGTGCCACCACTCGTTCTTGTAGAAGTCCCAGCCCGCCGCGCTCATCAGTCCCAGCAGCAGGAAGCGGTTGCGCTGCGCGGCTTCAGGAACCGCCGTGCTGCCATGATGCGACAGCGGCGTGAAGGCGTCGAAGCCGGTGCCCATGTCGAGGGCGTTGCCCTGCGCGTCGATCAACGTCAGGTCGACCGCGACGCCGCGCGAATGCGGCGAGCCCTTGCGCGGATCGGCGAGGAATCGGGGATCGGGCCGGAAATTCCACAACGCCCATTGCGCCTCGCTCGGCCGGAAGGCGTCGAAGATCTTGAGCCGCAGGCCCAGCGGTTTGGCGAGATCGACCGCGCGGCGCAGCGCCGCGGCGGCGTCGGGGTGCAGGTAACAGCCGGGGCGGGCATAGACCGGTTTGCCGGTGAAATTGCTCGCTGTGGCAT
>JBAVMB010000096.1:0-5165 GCA_049689615.1 Allostellaceae bacterium | reverse complement strand
TCGTGCGTCGACGCGGGCTTGTCGTTGATGAGCTTTCCGCCAGACCTCGACGAAGCGTTCAAAAAATTCATTCCGCCCTTCGGCGCTTCCGGCAATCCGGTCGACATCACCGGCGGCGAGCCGCCGACGACTTACAAGAACACGATCCGGCTCGGGCTCGAAGATCCGCGCATCCATGCGCTGATCCTCGGCTACTGGCACACGATCATCACGCCGCCGATGGTGTTCGGCAAACTGGTGGTCGAAGTCATCAACGAGATGAAGGCCAAAGGCATCGAGAAGCCGATCGTCGCGTCGCTCGCCGGCGACGTACAGGTCGAAGAGGCGGCTGAGTATCTCTACGACCACGGCGTTCCGGCCTATGCTTATTCGACCGAGATTCCGGTCGCGGTGCTGGGCGCGAAATACCGTTGGGCGCGTGGCGCCGGCCTTGTGAAGTAATCGTCCGATGAACATTCACGAGTATCAGGCGAA
Source organism: Allostellaceae bacterium (assembly GCA_049689615.1). Lineage (GTDB taxonomy): Bacteria > Pseudomonadota > Alphaproteobacteria > ATCC43930 > CGMCC-115725 > REEB95. Next base: position 4,691 of record JBAVMB010000096.1, on the reverse strand, counting down.
GAGCCTGCTGACCAAGTTCGGCGTCGCGGTTCCCAAAGGGGGCGTCGCCTACACGCCGCAAGACGCCGAGACGGTGGCGAAATCGCTCGCCGGCCCGGTTTATGTGGTGAAGTCGCAGATCCATGCTGGCGGCCGCGGCGCCGGCCGGTTCAAGGGCGACGAGAAGGGCAAAGGCGGCGTGCGGCTGGTAAAGTCGCCGGCGGATGCCGCCAAAGAGGCCCAGGCCATGCTCGGCCACATCCTGGTCACCAAACAGACCGGGCCGAAGGGTCGCGAGGTCAAGCGCATCTACGTCGAGGAAGGCTGCGACATCAAGCGCGAGCTCTATCTCGGCATGTTGATCGACCGCAAAACTTCGCGCATCACCGTCATGGCGTCGACCGAAGGCGGCATGGAAATCGAGGAAGTCGCGGCGAAGACGCCGGAAAAGATCCTCAAGGTGGCGATCGATCCGGTGACCGGCATGGAGGCGTTCCATGCCCGCCGTCTGGCCTTCGGCCTCAAACTCGAGGGCAAGCAGGTCGGCGCGGCGGTCAAGTTCATGCTCGGCATGTACAAGGCGTTCATCGCGCTCGACGCCTCGATCGTCGAGATCAATCCGCTGGTTGTAACCGGCTCGGGTGACGTAATCGCGCTCGATGCCAAGATGAACTTCGACGACAACGCGCTCTTCCGCCATCCCGACGTCGAGGCGATGCGCGACGAGGCCGAAGAGGACCCGATCGAGCTCGAAGCCGGCAAGCATTCGCTCAACTACGTGAAGCTCGACGGCAATATCGGCTGCATGGTCAACGGCGCCGGCTTGGCGATGGCGACCATGGACATCATCAAGCTGTACGGTGGCGAACCGGCCAACTTCCTCGATGTCGGCGGCGGCGCCACCAAGGAACGCGTCGCCACGGCGTTCAAGCTGATCCTGTCGGACAAGAACGTCGAGGGCATCCTGGTCAACATCTTCGGCGGCATCATGCGCTGCGATGTCATCGCCGAAGGCGTCGTCGCCGCGGCGCGCGAAGTCAGCCTCGAAGTGCCGTTGGTGGTGCGCCTCGAAGGCACCAACGTCAAACTCGGTAAGGAAATTCTCGCCAAATCGGGCTTGCCGATTCTGGCCGCCGACGATCTCGGCGACGCGGCCCAGAAGGTGGTCAAAGCGGTGAAGGAAGCGGCCTGATGTCTATTCTTATTGATAGCAATACCAAGGTCATCTGCCAGGGCTTCACCGGCGCGCAGGGCACCTTCCATTCCGAACAGGCGATCGCCTACGGCACCAAGATGGTCGGCGGCGTGACGCCGGGCAAGGGCGGGACCAAGCATCTCGACCTGCCGGTCTTCGACACGGTCGCCGATGCGGTGACGGGGACCGGTGCAACCGCCAGCGCGATCTATGTCCCGCCGCCGTTCGCGGCGGACGCGATTCTCGAGGCCATCGACGCCGAAGTGCCGCTGGTCGTCTGCATCACCGAGGGCATTCCGGTGCTCGACATGGTGCGGGTCAAGCGCGTCCTCGCTGGCTCCAAGACGCGGCTGGTCGGTCCGAACTGTCCGGGCGTGATCACGCCGGGTCAGTGCAAGATCGGCATCATGCCGGGCCATATCCACAAACCCGGCTCGGTCGGTATTGTGTCGCGTTCCGGCACGCTCACCTACGAGGCGGTGGCGCAGACCACCGCAGTTGGATTGGGTCAGTCGACGTGCGTCGGCATTGGCGGCGATCCCGTCAACGGCACCAATTTCATCGACTGCCTGGACTTGTTCCTGGCCGATCCCGCGACCAAGTCGATCATCATGATCGGCGAAATCGGCGGTTCGGCCGAGGAAGAAGCCGCCGATTTCGTTAAGCGCAGCAAGGTCAAGAAGCCGATGGTCGGCTTCATTGCCGGTTCCACCGCACCGCCGGGCCGCCGCATGGGCCACGCCGGTGCGATCATTTCCGGCGGTACCGGTACTGCCGGCGACAAGATCGAAGCGATGAAACGCGCGGGCATCGCCGTGTCAGACTCTCCCGCGGCCCTTGGCAAGACCATGCTCGATCTCCTAAATAGATAGCTAGAGCTAACCAATGCCCGATTCAGGACGCACGCCGCCACGTTCCATCCCGCCGGGTTCCGGCCGGCGCGGCGGCCGTGACCTGCCAAAGGGTCGCCAGGTCGATCCGGTCGCGCGCGAGGAAGTCGCCAAGCTGCTCGGCGATCGGCCGCGCCGGCGCGATCTGCTGATCGAGCATTTGCATCTGTTGCAGGACCATTTTGGCTGCCTGCACGCTCGGCACCTGACGGCGCTGGCCGAAGCGATGAAGCTGGCGTTGGTCGAGGTTTACGAGGTCGCCAGCTTCTATGCGCATTTCGACATCGTGCTCGACGGCGAAAGTCCGCCGCCGGCCCTCACCGTGCGGGTGTGCGACTCGCTGAGTTGCGAGCTGTTTGGTGCCCAGAAGCTACTGGCCGAATTGCCGGCCAAGCTGCCGGGCGTCCGCGTCGTGCGCGCGCCGTGTATGGGCGGCTGCCACAACGCGCCGGTGACCGCCATCGGCCACGCGCTGCACGAGCATGCGACCGTCGACAGCGTCGTCGAGGCGGCCAAGGCGAAGGAGACCCATCCGCATTTGCCTGCCTATCCCGAATTAGCCGCCTATCGCAAAGCCGGCGGCTATGCGCTGCTCGAAGCCTGCCTCTCGGGCAAGAAGACGCTCGACGACATACTCAAGGCGCTGGAGGATTCGAACCTGCGCGGCCTCGGCGGCGCGGGATTCCCCACCGGCCGCAAGTGGCGACTTGTGCGCGCCGAAAAGGCGCCGCGTTTGATGGCGGTCAATGCCGACGAAGGCGAGCCCGGAACCTTCAAAGACCGCTACTACATGGAGGTCGATCCGCACCGCTTCCTCGAAGGCACGCTGATCGGCGCCTGGGCGGTCGAAGCGGCCGACACCTATATCTATCTGCGCGACGAATACGCGCAGTGCCACGCGATTCTGCAGCGTGAGATCGCCGCAATTGAGAAGGCGGGCTTATCGAAACACACGCGGATTCATCTCCGCCGCGGCGCTGGCGCCTATATCTGCGGCGAGGAATCGGCGATGCTCGAATCGATCGAGGGCAAGCGCGGCCTGCCGCGCAACAAGCCGCCCTATCCGGCGCAGGTTGGTCTCTTCGGCCGGCCGACGCTGTGCAACAATGTTGAGACCCTGTGGTGGATCCGCGACATCGTTGAAAAGGGTCCGGCGTGGTTCGGTTCGCAGGGCCGCCGTGGCCGCAAGGGCCCGCGTAGCTTCTCGGTCTCGGGCCGGGTCAAGAATCCGGGCGTCAAGCTCGCGCCTGCCGGCATCACGGTAAAAGAGTTGATCGACGAATATTGCGGCGGCATGGCCGACGGCCACACTTTCAAGGGCTATCTGCCGGGCGGCCCTTCGGGCGGCATCCTGCCGGCCTCGATGGCCGATCTGCCGCTCGATTTCGGCACGCTCGAAGCGCACGGCGCGCTCATCGGCTCGGCGGCGGTTGTTGTCCTGTCCGACAAGGACGATATGAAAGCCGTGGCGCTCAACCTGCTCAAGTTCTTCGCGGATGAAAGCTGCGGCCAGTGCACGCCGTGCCGCGTCGGCACCGAGAAGGCCGTGATGCTGATGTCACGGCCCAAATGGGACGGGCCGTTGCTCGAAGAGCTGACCCGGGCGATGACGGATGCGTCAATCTGCGGCCTCGGCCAGGCGGCAATGAATTCGGTTAAACTGGTCCTCAAGCATTTTCCGGAGGAAGTGTCATGAGCGACGGCTCCGGCGTGATCGGCGGCTCCATCAAGTTTCTGCTCGACGGCGAAGAGGTCGAGGCCCTTCCGGGCGAGACCATCTGGCAGGTTGCGCACCGCAAAGGCACCGACATCCCCCATCTCTGCTACAGCCCGGAGCCCAGCTACCGACCGGACGGCAATTGCCGCGCCTGCATGGTCGAGATCGAAGGCGAACGTGTTCTCGCCGCTTCGTGCCTGCGCAAGCCGGCGCCGGGGATGAAGGTCCACTCGGCCTCGGAACGCGCCAAGTTCTCGCGCAAGATGGTGTTCGAACTGCTGGTCTCGGATCAGCCGGCGCGCGACGCGCATCCCGATCCGGATTCGAAGTTCTGGCGCTGGGCCGATAAGGTCGGCGTTGCCGCCGGCCGTTTCCCGGCGACCCATCATCCCAAGCCCGACCGCAGCCATCCGGCGATGGCGGTGCGGCTCGACGCCTGCATCGAATGCAATCTGTGTGTCCGCGCCTGCCGCGAGGTGCAGGTCAACGACGTGATCGGTATGGCGGCGCGCGGCCACAACGCGAAGATCGTGTTCGATTTCGATGATCCGATGGGCAACAGCACCTGCGTCGGCTGCGGCGAGTGCGTGCAAGCCTGTCCGACGGGTGCGCTGCTGGAATCGACGCTGGTCGATCAGCGCGGCGTCCACGCCAAAACGCCTGACCGCGAAGTCGACAGCGTCTGCCCCTATTGCGGCGTCGGCTGCCAGATCACTTACAAGATTAAGGACGACAAGCTGCTTTATGTCGACGGCCGCACGGGTCCATCGAACCTCGATCGCTTGTGTGTCAAAGGCCGCTTCGGCTTCGATTACATCAGCCATCCTCAGCGGCTGACCGAGCCGATGATCCGCAAGCCGGGGATGAAGAAGGACGCGCATACTCCGCTCGATCCGACCAACCCGTGGAC
>JBAVMB010000095.1:0-1544 GCA_049689615.1 Allostellaceae bacterium | reverse complement strand
CGCTGGCGCAATGAGAAGCTGGTTTTTCTGAAGAGCGAGACCGTCGAGCACGGCGAAAAGTTATTTGTCGAAGGCGCATCCGCACCTCAGGGGTTTCGAGTGGTCAGCCAGGCCGGCCCATTCATTGCGTCCGCCGATTCTCTGACATCGAACTGCCTGTGGAGCCCGGCCATATTGGAACAAGAGACCGTGATCGACGCACAGCACGGCGGCGTCATTGGCCTCAGTGTGCGCAAGGTAGCCGATGAGCAGATCTTGGTTCTCGGCCGTCAAGCCCACGCCACGCGCTATCGTTTCATTACCCCGTATCTCGCGGGCAGCATTTGGTATGACGGCGCGGGTCGCTGGGTTCACGGAGAGTTCGAACACGATGGCGCAATGATCGAATATCGGCTCGAGGCTTAGGCTCCGCCATGGCGGCGGGCAAGGATTAGCGGAAAATGAAATTCAGACAGCTTTCAGCCGCCGTCCTGGTAAGCGCAGTTGCCGCTTGCACGGCGCTCTCGGTTGCGCTGGCTCCGGCGCCGGTTCGCATCGCAACAGCAACCGCCGGCGACATCTCCTATGTCGTCGGCAATGCAATTTGCCGACTCTACAATCTGACGGATAGCGCCAAGACAGGATCTTGCATCGCGGTAAGCTCGGACGGCTCGGTGGCAAACATTGGACTTATCCGCAGCGGTAAGGCGACGCTCGGCGTCGTGCGCTCCGATGTTGCCTATGCCGCCTATCGCGGCGAAGGGCCATTCGCCGCTACCGGTCCCGACACGGACTTGCGCACATTGATCGCACTGCAAGCGGAGTCCTTCACCGTGGTCGCCCGTGCCGATGCCGGCATACGCGATTTCCAGGATCTGCGCGGCAAACGGGTTGGACTCGGAACGACCGGTGCGGGGTATTCTCTCACCCGCGATGTCGTCCTCGGCTTGTACGGTTGGACGATATCCGACTTCGATCGCGCCCTGGAGGTCGGACCGGCCGAACAGAACCAGGTGCTTTGTAACAAGACTGTCGACGCCATCATATTCGTAGCGGGTCATCCGAATGGATTGACCCAAGAGGCAACGACCGAATGCAAGGCGACGCTCGTGCGGGTCTCGGGCCCTCCGATCGATCGGCTGCTTGCCGCGCATCCCTATTACGTTGCCTCCACCATTCCGGGCGGCATGTACGCGGGCAACCCGAAAAATGTTCCGACATTCGGCATGCGAGTCTTGTTGGTTTCTTCGGCCCGGCAGCCGGCCGATGTCGCCTACGCTATGGTGAAGGCGATATTCGAGAATTTTGACGATTTCCGCCGTCTACATCCCGCGCTGTTCGTTTTGAAGGCCAAAGATCTCGTGCCGGATGAAACCGTGATGCCCATCCATCCTGGAGCGATGAGGTATTACAGGGAGGCTGGCCTGATCAAATAGTGTGGGACGAGCAGAGTCTAATGAAACTTTCCACGTGCACCGATATCAGTCGGCATGCAGCAGTGGCGATGGGGCCGGCATCTACGCAGGTTCGCCGCGGTCAATTCCTGATTTGAAACCCCGATCCTT
>JBAVMB010000094.1:0-5054 GCA_049689615.1 Allostellaceae bacterium | reverse complement strand
CTCGAAGAGGTCGCGTACCGCAAGCGGATGATCGACACCGCAGCGCTGCGCAAGCTGGCGACGCTCTACGGCAATTCGGATTACGGCTCTTACCTGGAACGTCTGGCCGACGAAGGACCCGACGCCTAGCTGCCGTGCGCGACGCGTTCGGCGGCTGCGGTGTTGCCGGCATATTCCGGCACCAGATTGCGCAGGACGACGAGCACGCGGTCGGTGCGGCCTTCGTGCGCATGCTCGGCAAGCTCGTCGAGCGCCCGCGCCAGCATCGCATAATCGATGACGCGTGGTGCTGCGAGCCGGATGCCGGGCGCCTGCGTCGGCACCAGCGGTTCCTGCTCGTGGAACAGCTCTTCGTGCAGCTTTTCGCCCGGCCGCAGCCCGACGAATTCGATTTTCACGTCGCGGTCGGGCCGTTTGCCGGCGAGACGGATCATCTGGCGCGCTAGGTCGACGATCTTCACCGGCTCGCCCATGTCGAGCACGAACAATTTGCCTCGCGCTTCGTCGTTCGCCGACGCGAGGGCCGAGGCCTGGAGCACGAGCTCGACTGCCTCGCGCGTCGTCATGAAATAGCGCGTGATGTCGGGATGCGTCACCGTCAGCGGGCCGCCGGCGGCAAGCTGGCGCTGGAACAGCGGCACCACCGATCCGGTTGATCCCAACACGTTGCCGAAGCGCACGGTGACGAAGCGCGTGCCGCCGGCGTGCCGCGCCTCGATGACGTCGAGCGCCTGGCAGATGCTTTCCGCGAGGCGCTTGGATGCGCCCATGACGTTGGCCGGATTGACGGCCTTATCGGTCGAAATCATCACCATCGCGCGCACGCCGTGGGTGCGGCAGGCCTCGGTGAGATGCCGCGTGCCGAGGACGTTGGTCATCACGCCTTCAAGCGGATTCGCCTCGACCATGGGCACGTGCTTCAGCGCTGCGGCGTGAAACACCAGCTCGGGCCGTTCCGCCGCCAATATCGCATCGACGCGGCGGCTGTCGCGCACGTCGCCGATCAGCGCGACCCGCTGCAAGTCCGGATATCGCTCGACAATCTCGCGCTCGATCGAATAAAGCGCGAACTCGCCGTTGTCGAGCAGCGCCAACCGTGCCGGACCGAATGCTGCGATCTGGCGCACGAGCTCGGAGCCGATGGTGCCGCCGGCGCCGGTGACCAGCACGCGCCGGCCGGCGATCAGCGCCCGCATGCTGTTGCGGTCGAGCACGGTTTGCGGCCGGCCGAGCAGATCTTCGATCGCCACCGGCTCGATCGGCCGGTTTCCGTCGGCGCGGGTATCGCGGAACTCGGTCAAGCGCGGCAGGCGCGCGAGCGAAATGCCGAGCCCGTCGGCCACGTCGAGCAGCCGCCGCACCGCCGCGCCTTCGAAGTCGCGGCCGGTCAGAATCAGGCGTTGCGGCTTGTCGGTGCGCTCCGCAAGTCGCCCGACCACGGCCGGAATCTCGTCGATGGTGCCGAGCACCGGGACACCGCCGATCTCGCGGCCGACCCGTTGCGCGTCGTCCGAAACGATGCCGACGACACGATAGGCCTGTTGTGCGTCGCGATAGGTCGTGCGGATGAAAAGGTCGGCGCCTTCACCGGCACCGATCAGCAGCACCGGCACGGAGGCGCGCGTCGTGTCGGTGCGGAGGATATTCCGCAGGCTGCCATCCTTCAGCAGCCGATAGGCAAAGCGCGGACCGCCGAGCAGTGCCATCAGCACGAGCCAGTTGATGCCGACGATCGAGCGCGGCAGTGCCTCGAGGCGCGTCACCAGGAACATCAGCGGGAAGTAGATGAGAACTACGAGCGTGACGGCGCGTGCCAAGCCGATGAGATCGGGCACGGAGGCGTAGCGCCAAATGCCGCGATAGAGACCGGCGGCGTAGAACACCACGGCCGCCGTCGCGGCGAAAACGATGTCGTAGGTCCAGATCAGTTCGTGGGAGTAATGCGCGATGTCGTCGCCGACGCGCAGATAGAACGACAGCCAGAACGAGATTGCCGCCATGACGATGTCATGGGCGTAGGCGGCACCGGCGCGACGACTGATGATGGTCATGGGTTGGCGCGACGTTACGTGAGACACTGCCGGCGCAGCAAGAAAAATGCGGCCGGCCAGCGTTCCTGCGCCATTCGAGGGACTGGCGGAGCACGCACCGTCTCGTGCAGGATGCACGCCGATGCTCTTTGTCGTCAGCAAGATCCTCCAGGTCATCTTTGATCCCGGTAACCTGCTGCTGATCGTCCTTGCGTTCGGCGTGTGGCGCCTGACCACGACCCGCCGGCGCAAGGGTTTGGCGCTGGTGGTGCTGGTGCTAGTCGCAGGCGCCGCGGCCGCGATCGAGCCGCTGGCGGCGTTGCCGATGATTCCGCTGGAAGATCGATTCCCAGAGTTGCGCACGCTGCCGGATAAGGTCGACGGCATCATCCTGCTCGGCGGCGCGGTCGATCCCGAACGCACCGCCGAATACGGCCAGGTCGCCTTCAATCGATCGGCCGGACGCGTCTTTGAGGCATTGCGGCTGGCGCAGCGCTATCCAACATCACGCATCGTGTTGTCGGGTGGCAGCGGTCGCCTGCTGCACGAGCCGACAACCGAGGCGGCGGCAACGGCGCGGCTGCTGACCGCGCTGGGCGTCGCGCCCAATCGACTGGTGATCGAGGATCGCTCGCGCACGACGCACGAGAACGCGGTCTATTCGAAACAGCTCGTCGATCCCAAGCCCGGCCAGGTCTGGATCCTGGTGACTTCCGCCGATCACATGCCGCGCGCCGTCGGCTGCTTCCGCCAGGTTGGCTGGCCCGTCTTGCCCGACCCGGTCGATTTCCACGCGGCGCGGCGCCTGCATATCTCGCTCGCGGTCGGGCTCAATACCATCGACGAAGCGGCGCACGAATGGCTCGGCCTCGTCGCCTATCGCATTGCGGGCTGGACCGACGCGCTATTTCCCGGTCCCTAACGGCCGATTTCGCGCAGCAGATCGCGATAGAGCGCGCCTGTTGCGGCGGCGATCGCCTGGTCCGACAGGCCGTCCTCGACGATCCGGCGTCCCGCGGCGCCGAGCCGCTGGCGCAACGCCGCGTCGCTCGCCAGCGCGACGAACGCCTCGGTCCAAGCGGCGATGTCGCTGGGCGGTACCAGCAGGGCGTTGATCCGATGCCGCGCGACGACGCGAACGCCCGGTATGTCGCTCGCCACGATCGGCCGCGCCATCGCCGCCGCCTCCAGCAGGCTTTTGGGCAGGCCTTCGCGGCTGGGTGAAGCCAGCGCCGCGATATGTGCCTCGCGCCACACCGGCCGGACGTCGTCGCGCCGCCCAAGCCAGGTGACACCCGGCAAGGCCGCCCATTGGGCCAGCGTTGTGCGGTCGATCGCGCTCGGATTCTCCTCGTCGCTGTCGCCGACAAGGGTAAGACGCAGATCGATGCCGCGCATCCGCGCCCGTTGTTGTGCTTCGATCAGCGTGGCGATGCCCTTGGTCGCGATCATCCGCCCGGTATAGGCGACCGTCACCGGAGGCGCTGGCGGCTCGGGCGCTGGCGTAAAATGCGCCAGATCGATTCCCGAGCCCGGAATCACGACGATCCGCGCCGCCTTGCCCGGGCACATCGCCGCGAGCGCCTTCCGGTCATCGTCGTTCTGCACGATGACGCGGCCGCGCCGGCCGAACAGTGCCCAGGGCAGGATCAGCCGGGCCAAGCCGACGAGTAGCCGCACCGCTCCCCGGCCGGTGCCGCCGAGATAGCCTAAGCCCGTCATCATGGCGACGACCAGCTTCACCCGCGCCAGCCGCGCGGCAACGCCGCCGAGCAGCGCAGGCTTGAGCGACACATGGTGGACGATCAGCGGCTGCTCGCGACGATAGAGCTGCCAAATCTCGAAGACCGCCGCGACGGTGGCCAGCGGCCCTACGGCGCGCCGCCGCCAACGCAGTGGATGGAGCACGAAGCCTTCGCGCCGGATCGCCTCGCCATGCGCGGTGACCCGAGTGGCGACCGCGACGTCGAAGCCGCTGTCGCGCGCCGCGCGTGCCATCGGCAGGCGGTGCGAGCAGAAATACCAATCCTCGGTGACGAGGAAGATCAGCTTCGGTCGCTCAGGCGGCATCGATAGCGCTCGCGGCGATCAGAGACGCGGTAAGAAGGATGATCGACAGCCACCATTCCTGCCAGATGCCGAAGCTCAACAGCGCGATCACCGTCACCGTCGCCGCCCATCCGAGCGAAATGGCCTGGGCTTCGCGGCTACCGTTGAACCGCCAGCCGACACGGCGGAGCGCCCAAACGACAATCGCGAGACACAGGATCGTGCCGGGTATGCCGAGCTCGAGGCGCCATTGCAGCAGCGCGTCGTGCGGATGCAGCGGCATGGCATCGAGTCCGGAACCCAGTTCGATGCCGGGTAGCGTCGTACCGAAATCGCGCTTGCCGCCGGGCAGGTCGCGCGACGCGTCCATGCCCCAACCGAGCAGCGGCCGGTCGGCGATGCGTTCGGCTGCGAACCGCCAGATCAGCAGGCGATGGATTCCCGACGGCTTGATCCACGGCGCGTCGTGCTGGATCTGTACGGTCGTCTGGTAAGTCGGAACAGCGACGGGCAGCAGCGCGGCGCCGGCGATCACGGTCGCGGCCAGCGCGCCGGCGACCACTCGCGGCGCACGCAGCGCGATGGCGAAACTGACGATGCCGGCGACAAACGCCAGAAGCGATGCGGCACTGGTCATGACGAAGACACTGAGTCCGATGGCCGCGGCGATGACGATCTGGAGAATGCGCCAGCGCCGCAGCGCCAGCGCTGCCGGCCACACGATCAAGACCACCGTGGTTGCGCCGCGATCATAGCGCGTGTCGCTAACGATGACGCGGGGGTCCCATCCATGAATCCAATGCGCCAGCGCCGCGCCGCTCGCCCATTCGAACAACAGCAAGCCTGCGCCCAGCGCCGCGCCGATGGCCGCGCCGACACCGATACGCTTGCTTTCGTCCGCCGTCAGCGCGCGCGCCGCCGCGAGCGCGATCAGACCTTCGATGCCGATGGCGAGTAACCGCGCACCTTCGGCCA
>JBAVMB010000093.1:0-2973 GCA_049689615.1 Allostellaceae bacterium | reverse complement strand
CACCTACGACAGCCCGGACTGGTATCACGGCCCCGACAATTAGACAGGAACTCGCATGTCGAGAACGCGTTTTGCCGTCGTCGCGATCGCCTTGGGCATCATGCTCGCCGCCTGTCGTGGCGCCGAGACGCCGATGGTGACGCACTGGTACGGCACCGGTTCCTACACCACCGGCGTCTACGACGATCCGACTTGGTATCAGGCGCCGACCGGGCCGATGTAAGACTCAGGCGTTGTAACTGACCGTACCGGCGGCTACGAGATCGTAGCCGCCGAGCGCCTGCGCCCGTTCCACCAATTCAGCGGTGCGCGCGAAACGCAACAGCTTCTGCACCGGCGGCTCGAAATAATCGCGCCGCCGCATCGCCAGATCGAAACGCTCCCAGCGCAGCGGCACGAAGCCGAGCTTGTGGCGCTGCGCAACGGCACGCACCGCGACGCCGGCATCCGCTTTGCCGTCGAGGATCGCCGCGGCAATGTCGGTTTCGGTCAGAGCCGGTTGCGGCGGACCGGGCAAATCGTCGAGCCGCAACTTGGCTTCGGCGAGCACGTGCCGCAGCAGCATCTGCGCGCCGGCACCTTCCTGCCGGCGCAGCACGCGTACACCGTTATGTCCGAGATCGGCCGGCGAACGGATGCCGCGCGGATTGTCGCGCGCCACCACGAGGCCCTGTTCGCGCTTGGCCCATTCGATCAACACGATGTCGGCGAGCCCGCCGAGTGCCTGAACCGCCGGCCGATTGTATTCGCCGCTCGCCGGATCGAGCAGGTGAATGCCGGCGACGATCGCCTTGTTGGCGACCAGGCGTTTGAGCCCGTCTTCGCTGCCGCCCGCCAGCAGCGCGAGCTCGGAGCCCGATTCGCGCAGCGCCCATTCCAGCAGCGGGTCGTGACTGCCGGCCGCCACGGGCGGCGCCGGATGCAAATTGGGGCCGGCGAACTCGGTCTGCCGCATCACCCAGAGATCGACCAGCTGGCGCGGAAACAGCAGCTTGCCGGTGACACGCGAGCAGGGAATCTGCTTGGTGCGCACCAGCTCGTAGATCGTCCGCTCCTTGAGTCGGAGATAGTCGGCGACTTCCGCGGTATTGAAAAAATCGCGCATGAGCTGTTACGCGCAACTATGCATATTCCAGCGTGGATTACCAAGTTCGGCTGTTTCCGTTTATGGAACTGGAATTTGCTGCCGAAATCGGTGGTACACCACGATAAAAAAATTGTTAGCCCCGGACCATAATCGGCGCTAACCAATTAGGTGTCGGACTCCTAAGGAGCCGTCACGTAAACAAGCCAAAAGCACCTCGGAGGGAACCCCAATGTCGTTTTTCGATAAGAGCCGGACGGTCGCACCGCCGGGCTATAGCCGGTGGCTGATACCGCCGGCGGCGCTTTGCGTTGATCTCTGCATTGGACAAGCCTACGCCTTCAGCGTGTTCAACCTGCCGATGACCAAGCTCATCGGCATCACCAAATCGGCGCCAGGCGATTGGCTGCTTACCGATCTCGGCTGGATCTTCAGCCTGGCGATTTTCTTCCTCGGCGTGTCGTCGGCGATTTTCGGCCGCTGGGTGGAGGAAAACGGTCCGCGTAAGGCGATGTTCACGGCTGCATGCCTGTGGGGCGGTGGCTTCATCGTCTCGGCGATCGGCGTCTACATCCATAACATTTGGCTGATCTATATCGGCTACGGCGTCATCGGCGGCTTCGCGCTTGGCATCGGCTACATCTCGCCGGTCTCGACGCTGATCAAGTGGTTCCCCGACCGTCCGGGCATGGCCACTGGCATGGCCATCATGGGCTTCGGCGGTGGCGCCTTCATCGCTTCGCCGTTGTCGGTATGGCTGATGGCCAACTTCTCGACCCCGACACATGTCGGCGTCGCGGAAACCTTCATCGCCCTCGGCGTGATCTATTTTTGCTTCATGTGCGTCGGCTCGATCATCGTGCGCATTCCGGCGCCGGGCTGGAAGCCCGAAGGCTGGACCGCGCCAGCACAGCCCAAGAAGCTGGTCACCACCAACAACGTCTACGTCTACCAGGCGTTGAAGACGCCACAGTTCTGGCTGATCTGGTGGGTGCTATGCCTGAACGTGACCGCCGGTATCGGCGTGCTCGGCCAGGGCTCCGCGATGATCCAGGAGATCTTCCCCGGCAAGGTCACGGTGATTGCCGCATCCGGCTTCGTCGGCCTGATGAGCCTGTTCAACATGGGCGGCCGTTACTGTTGGGCGACGCTCTCCGACTACATCGGACGTAAGACCACCTATGCCGTGTTCTTCGTCCTCGGCACCGTCCTTTACATCCTGGTGCCGCAGACTGGCGGGGCCGGCAGCGTCGCGGCGTTCGTGATCTGCTTCCTGATCATTATCAGCATGTACGGCGGCGGGTTCTCGACCGTGCCGGCCTATCTGCGTGACATGTTCGGCACGCGGTATGTCGGCGCGATCCACGGCCTGTTGCTGACGGCGTGGTCGATGGCCGGCATCTTCGGACCGGTGCTGGTGAATTACATTCGCCAGTACAACGTCACGCACGGCGTCGCCAAGGCACAGGCCTACAACACGACGATGTACGTCATGGCGGTGCTGCTGGTAATCGGCTTCTTCTGCAACCTGGCGGTCCGCGCGGTGAACAAGCGTCACCACATGACGGCCCAGCAGGAAGCGCAGGCAGCGGCCTGACCCGGAACGAGGAGAAAGCAACATGGCAAACTCGCAACAAGGTCATAACAACGGCCTCAAACTCACCTTGGCTTGGCTCTTCGTCGGCATTCCGCTGGCGTGGGGCGTGATTGAGACGTTGCTCCATTCGCTCAAATTGTTCGAATAAGCATCGTCTCATCGAGCGACGGGCCGCCTTTCAGGCGGCCCGTTTGCTTTTCCGGCTAGAGAATATCGCGCAGCACCGTCAGCGCCGCGCGCAGGGCCGTCAACGCCCGCCGCGTATCACGCGCCGTCGCTATCAGATCCGGAA
>JBAVMB010000092.1:0-3582 GCA_049689615.1 Allostellaceae bacterium | reverse complement strand
ACACCATGATGCGCAATCCTTACCTTCGCCGGCCATTCGGACCGGTGCTCGCTTTCGTCCTCGCGTTCGGCCTTGCGGCATGTGTCCAGCATCCGGAAGCAGCGAACAACGAAGCGCAGCCTGCCGGAACCGCCGCGGCGGCGCCGTCGCGCGACTCCGGCATGGCGCTCTATACGCGCGTGCTCAGCCGCGTACAGGCCAGCTACGTGTATCCGGTGACCAAAGACAAGCTGATCAACTACTCGCTCAAGGGCATGCTGTCGTCGCTCGATCCGCATTCCGATTTTCTGGACGAAAGCGAGTATCAGGACCTCCTCGACGAGAGCGAAGGCGAGTTCGCCGGCATCGGCGCCGAGATCACCCGCGACGAGAACCATCCCAAGGTGGTCTCGCCGATCGACGACACGCCCGCGGCCAAGGCCGGGCTCAAGCCGGGCGACATCTTCCTCAAGATCGACGGCAAGCTCACCGACGGCATGGACCTCAAGGAAGCCGTCGATCTGCTGCGCGGCCCGGTCGGAACGCCGGTGCGCGTGACCATCGTCCGCGCGGGCGTGCGTCCGTTCGATGTCACCCTCGTTCGCGCGGAAATTCATGTCGTGTCGGTCAAGTCGCAGCTCGAGCCCAACAGGGTCGGCTATATCCGCATCTCGCTGTTCTCCGAAAAAACGAACGACGAGCTGCTGAAGGCGATCGATACGCTGAAGCAGAAGTCCGGCGGACATCTCAACGGCGTAGTGCTCGACCTGCGCAACGATCCGGGCGGCTTGCTCGATCAGGCGGTCGCCGTGGCTGGTGACTTCCTTGATGGCGGCACGGTGGTTTCGACCCGCGGCCGCGATCCCGACGACAATCAGGTCTTCACCGCATCGTCGTCCGGCGACCGCATCCCAGGCGTGCCGATGGTCGTGCTGATCAACGGCGCGTCGGCGTCGGCCTCCGAGATCGTCGCCGGCGCCCTCAAGGAACGGCAGCGCGCGCAGATCCTCGGCACGCGCAGCTTCGGCAAGGGCTCGGTGCAGACCATCATCCCGCTCGACGGTCGCGGCGCGATCCGGCTGACGACGGCGCTCTACTACACGCCGTCGGGCAATTCGATCCAGGATCGCGGCATCACGCCCGACTTCGTGGTCCTGCCGCCGCGCAGCCAACGGGAGCCGCAAGCCGATGTCGTGCACGAAGCGGATCTCAAGGGCGCGATCAGCAATCCGGGTGGTCCGCTCAAGGCCGGCGCCAACGATAATTCGCCCGAAGCGAATATCGACCCGCTACTCATCGGCACTCCGAAGGATTCCCAGCTGACGGCGGCGCTCGACCGGCTCAAGACCGATCAGGCCAAGACCGCTGCGACCGCGGCGCACTAGACCTTCGTCTCGGCCACGCGATTGTGAAAGGCGGCGCGGTTTCGGCCGCAGCCGCGCGCTCCTTATAATGTGCGGCGGAGCCCCGATGGAGGCGTCCATGCGGATCGCACGGCGGTCGTTTTTGGTCTTTGTCCTGGTTCTGACCGGATGCATCGCCCAGAATTCGTCCCTGCCGATTTTCGCCACGGCCGAAAAGACGCTGCCGCCGCCGGCGCCCGGTATGGCGCGGCTGTTCTTCTATCGCCTGCTCGAGCCCAGCGAACCGGCGCTCGGCACCACTGTCATGCTGAACGAAAAGCCGGTCGGCTTCTCGCGCAACGGCACGGTGCTTTACCGCGACGTGCCGCCGGGCAGCTATTTCGTCTCGGTGGCGAGCAGCGGCCCGTATCCTTTCCAGTTCAAGACCGTGCAGGTGCAGGCGGGCCAAGTCTGGTATTTCCGCATCGAATCCCTGGCGAGTTGGTCCTGCCTCGGCAAAAGCACATGCCGCGGCGACACTTTCGTCGTTGCCATCGTCGATCCGGCGCAGGCGCAGGCTGAGATCGCGCCGCTCGGCCTGCTCAGCAGCTGATCGCGCCCACCGGGCCAAGCGGACGCGCGCTTATCGTTGCGGCGGCTGAGTCGGAACCTGCTGCCACGCTTCGGCGCAGGACGTGACATAGGGGTAAAACGCTTTGCTCGGCCGGCAATAGTACCAGGCGCTTGCCTGCGGCTGCGGCTGCGCCGGAGCGGGTGCCGGTGCCGCCGGATACGCGTAGGGATATGCGTATGGATAGGGATAGGCGTACGGATACGTGTACGGATAGGCGTAGGCATAAGGATAGGCGTAGGGATAACCCCACCACCACGGACCACCGAAGTTGAAGCCGTACCAGCCGCCGTGCCAGCCGCCACCGTGCCACCCGCCGCCATGTCCGCCTCCGTGGTTGGCTGACGCGGGCGTCACGCCGATGAGCACCGACGCGACGGCGGCAACCGTCAAAGTGCCAATCCTTCTCACCGACGCCTCCAATATGCCTCAACCCCACCAATATGGTTCCGCGTCGGCTGACGCAGTATTGATCTGAATCAACAGCGGGTGAAAGCGATCGCCCCATCGGCGCTTGCCGCACGGCCGCGCCGGGACTAAGTCATGGGCATGGACGCGCCCGATCCTTCGCGCGAAAGCGCCAATCTCCACGTCAGCACGCTCCTGGTCGCTCCGGAGCGCGCGCTCAACAACGCCCTCGACCAGCTCGGCTTCGCCACCAACGACGACCGCGTGATCGAGCACGAAGGCAAACTCGCCTTCATCACCTGCAGCCATGACGCCGACTGCGACGACATGTTCGCGCTGATCGCCGAATTGGCGGCGCGCGGCGAAAGCTGGGAGCTGCAATTCCGCATCGATACCGGCGAAGGCCGCGCGATCTTCCAGCGCCTGTCGCGGCATCAGCGCGTCGAAGCGGTGGATTCCGCGGTGCCGGTCGAAACCGACGAGGCGGCGTCCGACTTGCCGATACACGATCTCGACAGCGACGCCGGCCGCGGCGAGCTCGCGCGCGCGGTTGACCGCATCGATCCGGCCGAGATCTTCGTCACCATCGGCTCCCACCCCAAGGGGCATGCGACCGCGGTCATTCTGCGGCGCAATCCGCGCCGTGCCTTGTTTGTCGCCTCGGGATCGGACGAGGCGAGCCTGCGCGCGGCGATCCGCGAAAAGCTGCCGACGGTAATGTTCGCGGTGACGATGAAGCCGACCGACGGTTCATGAGCGGCGCGCCGACGGTTTCGCGCGACAACAATTTCGACGCCCTGCGGCTCCTTGCCGCGATTTCGGTCATCTTCTCGCACTCGTTCCTGATCGCGCAGGGCACGCAGGATCACGAGCCGCTGATCTGGCTAACCGGCCGGCAGGCGATCTTCGGCCTGGCCGGCGTCTTCGTCTTCTTCGCCATCAGCGGCTACCTGGTGACGCAGAGCTGGGAGAACACGGCATCGGCGCCGCGTTATTTCCTGAAGCGCTGCCTGCGCATCTTTCCCGGCCTGGTCGCGGCGCTGATCCTGTCCGCGTTCGTGCTGGCGCCGCTGGTGACCAAGCTGCCGTTGATCGAGTATCTCGCGCGGCCCGAGCCCTACCGCTACGTCATCGGCAACGCGGCGCTGTCGGTCAAGGCGCACGAGCTGCCGGGCGTGCTGTTCGTCGACAATCCGGTCGGGCTCGAGATCAATGGCTCGC
>JBAVMB010000091.1:0-2991 GCA_049689615.1 Allostellaceae bacterium | reverse complement strand
TGTCCGATTTTCATCGTCTCGGGCCGGCTCGACCGCATCGTGCCGCCCGAGGAAGCCGAACGGCTTGCCGCTGAGGTCAAAGGCCCGTGCGAGCTTCTGATCATTCCCGACGGCAACCACGTCGCCAATAACCGCCCCTATCGCTATCGTCCGCAAACCGCCGATTGGATGGCGGAGCGGCTCGGCGCCGCCGCGCGCTGATTTTTCCGAGGGAAGCCATGGCCAAGAAAAACCGCGAACCGATCATCGTCAAACCCGAAGATGTCGACCCTCGGTATGATTGGAAAAGGCCGATCATGGCCTTGGGGCCGAACGCGGTCGACTTCGAGGAGCGCGTCGATTTTCGCCGGCTGCACCGCTATCGCCTCGGCCGCACGCGCCAGGCCTTGGCCAAGTCGGGTCTCGGCTCGCTGCTGGTCTTCGACCAGTACAACATCCGCTATATCACCTCGACGGTGATCGGCAATTGGGCGCGCGACAAGTTCACGCGCTATGCCCTGCTGCCCGGTGCCGGCGAACCGCATGTGTGGGATTTTGGCTCGGCGGCAAAGCATCACCGGCTCTACGCGCCGTGGCTCAAGCCGCATAACTGCCACGCCGGCATGCTCGGCTTACGCGGTGCAATCGCGCCCAAGATCGGCCTGATGCGCAAGGCGGCCGCGGAGATCAAGTCGATCCTGCAGGAGCACGGCGTCGCCGACCAGCCGGTCGGCGTCGACGTGGTCGAGCCGGCGATGCTGTTCGAGTTGCAGGCGGTGGGACTAAAGACTGTTGACGGCCAGCAGGTCATGCTCGACGCGCGCGAGATCAAGAGCAACGACGAGATCACGCTGCTCAACATGTCCGCCGCGATCGTCGACGGCTGCTACCAGACCATCGCCGAGCACCTGAAACCCGGAATCCGCGAGAACGAGATCGTCGGATTGGCCAACAAGCGGCTTTACGAGCTCGGCTCGGACGACGTCGAGGCGATCAACGCCATCTCGGGCGAGCGCTGTTCGCCGCATCCGCACAATTTCACCGACCGGCTGATCCGCCCCGGCGACCAGGCGTTCTTCGACATCATCCAGTCGATGAACGGCTATCGCACCTGCTATTACCGCACCTTCAATGTCGGCCGCGCCACGCCGGCGCAGCGCGACGCCTATAAGAAGGCGCGTGAATGGATCGACAAGGCGATCGACCTGGTGAAGCCGGGCGTCACCACCGACAAGATCGCCAAGTGCTGGCCCAAGGCCACAGATATCGGCTTTTCGAGCGAGATGGAGGCGTTCGGCCTGCTCTTCGGCCACGGGCTCGGTCTCGGGCTGCATGAGAGACCGATCATCTCGCGGCTCAACTCGTTCGACGATCCGCAGGAGATCAAGGCCGGCATGGTGTTCGCGCTCGAGACCTACTGTCCGGCGAGCGACGGCTATTCCGCCGCCCGCATCGAGGAAGAGGTCGTCTGCACGCCGACCGGCGCCAAGGTGATCACGCTGTATCCGGCGGATACCCTGCCGATCGCCAATCCCTACTAGAACGACTTCTCGTACTCGAAGCGCCAGCGGATGGTGCCGCGTTCGGTGGCGTTGTTGAGGCCGAAGAGATAGCCCGCCTCGTACTTGATCTTACCGTACTGGTACATGTTATAGGCGCCGACGATCACCGGTCCGGCGCGGTGCGTCGGATCGGTCACGGTGAAGCGGTCGGCGATATTGTTGAAGTCGCCGTAATATTCGATGCCCGGCTCGAAGAACGGATTGAGCCGCAGGCGCGATTGCCATGACAGCTGCACCGGCGTCGCGTCGTTGCGGTTGCGGCCGACCTGCTTCGAGACCAGCAGGTTGAGCGTGTGCAGCGTATCGAGACCGGAATTGAATGGGTTGTTCCATTCTTTCTGCACCAGCGGTCCGAATGTCATCTGATCGGCATCGACGCGCGAAGCGGCGTGGCTGTATTCGGCGAAAAATCCGAGGTCGGCCCAATACTCGCCCTGCGGCGTGAGCTGAAACGTGTTCTCGAAGGTAGTGGCGCTGTAGCGCCAGTTCTGGCCCGGCGCCGCGCCCAGGTCGAATTCAATCTCCGGTTCCCACCACGGCGTCACGCCATAGCCGAGTTCGACCGTGTAGCTCTGGTTGTTGTTCATGGAGCTGCGGCTGTCGAGGCTGGTCGAGCCGTTGTGCTCGAGCTCGAACTCGCGATAGTCGATGACCGGATAGTGCATCTCGAAGTCGGCATAGGCGTAGCTCGTCAGCAGCGAAGCGGCGGCTACGGCCGCCGCGGCGACCAATTTATTTCGCAACAATGTGTCCTCGCGCCGTCGGATTGAAATCGTCGAAGAATTCGTAGGAGCCCGGCGTCAGCGGGCCGAGATAGACGGTGATGGTGCCGCCGCCGACCACCACCTTTTCGCGGTTGAGGTCGCCGCTTTCAAACTCGGACGGCACCTTGTCGAGGTTCTTCACCGTCAGGGTGAATTTGACGTTGGCCGGCACGTCGAGCTCGGCGACGTCGAATTTCCGGTCCTTGATGGTGAGCGTGAAATTGACGTCCGCAGGGTGGGCGGCGAGCGGAACCGCGAGCGTTGCGAGCAGGGCGACGGCCAGAAGGCGTTGTTTGAGCATGGTTTTGGACGCTAATGCGAATGACTTGCAATTGCAATAGCCGTTTGTGCCACCGAATGTCGCAGACACGGATGGCGTCAAACGGAACGCCTGCGGCGGCCGGATGCATGGTCGGCATTCGGGACCGCGGATTGCCTCGCCGGGACAAATGCCTTAGAGGTCACCCCTTAGCAAAACCCTTCCGACAGCGCGAGGCACGGCATGGCAAGCGGTTCCAACGTTCATACGATCGGCTGGATCGGCACCGGCCGCATGGGCTTTCCCATGGCCGAGCGCCTCGCCAAAAACGGCTGCGACGTCACCGCCTTCAACCGCACCCGCGCCAAGGCCGAGCCGCTGACCAAGTCGGGCGCCAAGCTCGCCAGCCGGCCGGCCGATCTCGCAT
>JBAVMB010000090.1:0-3864 GCA_049689615.1 Allostellaceae bacterium | reverse complement strand
TGAGACCGCCAACCACAACCACATCGCTATCGGCATGTGTGCCGCTGTCGTCAAAAAAACTCTTTAGTGAGAAGAACGGCCGCTGCTTGAGGGTGATTACCTCAGCCATTAGAAACAATCCTTCCTTGGCACCTGTCGGAAGAGCCAAGGTGGCGAGTTCGCGAATCGACAGATACCCAAGCATTTCAGCCTATTCCTTGGGGCTGGGTATGTGAAGTGTAATGTCGTGCTTGTATTTCCCATAATATACATTATGCGAGATATGGCTTATCGAGCCCTTTCGTCCTTGGCGCCGATCCGGCGCCGCAAATTGCCCTAGTAACACGCCTTTGGGCGCTGCCGCTGCACGCCGGCTAAGATGCCACACCACACACCCGGAACCCACCACATGACCGCCAGAAAATCCCCAACCGCACGCCGTTCTAAGCGCCGCCGCCCAGTCCACGCGCAACCACCGATCGACCGACTGCTTGCGGTCATGGCGCGGCTCCGCGATCCGGATACCGGCTGTCCTTGGGACCGCGAACAGAGCTTCACGACCATCGCGCCGTACACCATCGAGGAAGCCTACGAGGTGGCCGAAGCCGCCGAACGCGGTGTCATGCCCGAGCTCAAGGAAGAACTCGGCGATCTGCTCCTCCAGGTCGCATTTCATGCCCGCATGGCCGAGGAAACCGGCGCCTTCGATTTCGACGACGTGGCGGCGGGCATCGCCGACAAGATGGTCCGGCGCCATCCGCACGTCTTCGGTACGGCCCGGATTGGCTCGGCGGCCGCCCAGACGGTGGCCTGGGAGGACCAGAAAGCCCATGAACGGCGGGCCAAATCGGCCACGCAAGGCCGGCGCGCGAGCGCGCTCGACGGTATCGGCGCTGCGTTGCCAGCATTGACCCGCGCCGCCAAGCTGCAGCGGCGCGCGGCCCGAGTTGGATTTGACTGGCCGGATGTCGCGCCGATCTACGATAAGATCATTGAGGAGATCGCTGAACTTAAAGCGGAATCCGGTAATAAACTCCGCAGCGAGGATGAACTCGGCGATCTGCTGTTCGCGGTGGTCAATTTGGCACGACGGCTCGAGATCGATCCCGAACACGCCCTGCGCGGCGCCTGCCGTAAGTTCGAGCGCCGATTCCGGAAGATCGAGGAGGAACGCCTAGCCGATCGTGGCATCGATCCGGCCCGAGCCGGCCTCGATACCCTCGAGGCTGAATGGCAAGCGATCAAAGCCGCCGAACGCTAAGGCTGCGCGATGAAAAAACCTTTATAAACAATCAGCTATTAACGAACTCTAATACATCCGTGGGCGCCGAAATTGGCCACGGGCGCCTAGGCTTCCATCACCAGATTGATCAGACTCGAAGTATCCCAGCGGCCTCCGCCCCGCTCCTGGATGCGCTGATAGAACTGATCGACCAGGGCGGTCACCGGCAGCGCCGATTTGTTGCGCCGCGCCTCGCTCAGGCAGATTCCGAGATCCTTGCGCATCCAGTCCACGGCGAATCCGAAATCGAACTTGCCCTCGAGCATCGTGAGCGCTCGGTTGTCCATCTGCCACGATTGCGCCGCGCCTTTCGAGATTGTCTCGACCACCTTTTTGCCGTCGAGCCCGGCGCGAGCGGCGAAATTGAGGGCTTCCGACAATCCTTGCAACAATCCGGCGATGGCGATCTGGTTGACCATCTTGGTGAGCTGGCCGCTGCCCGCCGGCCCCATCAGGGTGACGGCGCGGCCGTAATGCGCCATCACCGGCTGCACCTTGGCGAAGACGCCGTCGTCACCGCCAACCATGATGGTGAGCTTGCCGTTCTGCGCGCCAGCCTGACCGCCGGACACCGGCGCGTCGAGGAAACCGATGCCCCGCTCCTTTCCCAGCTGATAAAGCTCGCGCGCGACTGCCGCCGATGCCGTGGTGTGATCGGCGAAGATCGCGCCGCGTTGCATGCCGGCGAACGCGCCTTGCGCTCCGGTGACGACGGCGTGCAGATCGTCGTCGTTGCCGACGCAGGCGAAGACGATTTCCGCATCCGTCGCGGCTTCGGCCGGCGTCGGCCGCAAGGCGCCGCCATATTCCTTCACCCAATCCTCGGCGCGCGATGCCGTTCGGTTGTACACCGTGACAGCGTGGCCGTTCTTGGCGAGATGCCCCGCCATCGGATAGCCCATAACCCCCAGGCCGAGAAACGCCACTTTCATTGCCGCCTCCGTGTTTCGCCGCCCGTGTGCCGGGCTTGGAACCGGCCGAGCTCGGCCGGGCTTAGACGCACTTCGAGGTGCGCCTCGCGTTCATCGTCCTCGCGCTTGACGACCGTGCCGTGACGATAAAGCCACGCGAGCGTGGCGCCGTCCGACAGCTTGATATCGAATCGCACCGGCGTCCGTCCGTCGAGACGTTGGTCGAGCAGCGCCAGCAGCCGGTCGCAGCCCTGGCCGGTCCGCGCCGAGAGCGGTACGGCCGCATCGTTCCGTTGCGTCTGGTTCAGGAGCGCGTTGCGTGCATCGGCTGGCAGCAGGTCGATCTTGTTGAGAGCCTCGATCAACCCCTCCTCCACACGCTCGCCAAGTCCCATTTCGCCGAGTACGCGATGGACGTCGTCGCGCTGCGCCTCGCTGTCGAGATGATGGACATCGCGCACATGGACGATGAGATCGGCTTCGCTGACTTCTTCGAGCGTGGCACGGAACGCCGCCACCAGCGTCGTCGGCAAATCGGAGACGAAGCCGACCGTGTCCGACAGGATCGCCGGATCGCCAGACGGCAGATCGAGCCGGCGCATCGTCGGATCGAGGGTTTCGAACAGCCGATCAGCGGACGACACGGTGGCGCGCGTCAGCCGGTTGAACAACGTCGACTTGCCGGCGTTGGTGTATCCCACCAGCGCAACGACTGGATACGGCACGCGTTTACGCGCGCCGCGGTGGATTTGGCGCGTGCGCTTGACGCCTTCGAGTTCCTTCTTGAGCACGGCAATCCGGTCGGTGATCAGACGACGGTCGATTTCGAGCTGGCTTTCGCCGGGACCGCCAAGGAAGCCGAAACCACCCCGCTGGCGTTCGAGATGGGTCCACGATCGCACCAGCCGCGACCGCTGGTATGTCAGCGCCGCCAGCTCGACCTGGAGCCGGCCTTCGCGGGTGCGGGCACGCTCGCCGAAAATCTCCAGGATCAGGCCGGTGCGGTCTATGACCTTGCACTTCCAGGCGCGTTCGAGATTGCGCTGCTGTACCGGCGTCACCGGCGCATCGATGATCACGACGTCGATCGCGTGATCGGCAACTGCACGACCGAATTCCTCGATCGCGCCTTTACCGAGCAGCGCCGCCGGACTCCAGGCAGCGACGCGCGCGATTTCGGCGCCGACGACCTCGAGCGCGATCGCCTTCGCCAGGCCGACCGCTTCTTCGAGACGCGCTGCGGGCGTGCGCGTGGTGCGCGCCAGTGCACCATCACCGGCGCCGCGGCCATGTCGCAGCACCGGATGGATCACCAGACACCGACCGACGGAATTACGCCGCGCGTTTTCCGACGCCATGCTGCGCGTCAGGCTTCTTCCGCCTCTTTACCGGGCTCGAACAGCTGGATTGGCTGCGCCGGCATCACCGTCGAAATCGCGTGTTTGTAGACAAGCTGCGAATGCGCATCGCGCCGCAGCAGCACGCTGAAATTGTCGAACCAGGTGATGATGCCTTGCAGCTTGACGCCGTTGACCAGGAACACCGTGACCGGCGTCTTGTTCTTGCGCACATTGTTGAGAAAGACGTCCTGAACGTTTTGTGATTTTTCCGACGACATGGGGCTTTCCCTTCTTTCAATTCTGTCGGAGCCGATTGGCGGCATTCGCCGTGTGGCTTGGGCGCCGGGCGGCC
>JBAVMB010000089.1:0-1824 GCA_049689615.1 Allostellaceae bacterium | reverse complement strand
TTCGTCGCTACGCTCCTCGCAATGACGATGCATTGTTGATCTGCACGGACTGGAGTTGAACATGGCGGAAAACAAAAAAGATCGCGTGGGTATCGTCGGCGCCGGGCGCATGGGGCTTTCCATGCTCAAGCACCTCGTCAACAAGGGCTATACCGTCACCGTCTGCGACATCAGCGAGAAACAGCGTGAGGCAGCCCGCGCCGCGGGCGCCGCCATTGTTAAAACTCCCGCAGAGGTCGGCAAGGTGAGCGACGTTGTTATTCTCGGCGTCGGCTACGACGACGAAGTCAACGATGTCGTGTTCGGCAAAGACGGTTTGTTTGCATCGATGGCGCCGGGATCGATCATCGCGGTGTCGTCGACGGCCAAGCCCGACACGGTGAAAACGGTCGCGGCCCGCGTCGCCGAAAAAGGCATCGAGGTGCTCGACGCGCCGATCTGCCGCGGCCGCTTCGCCGCCGATTCCGGCACGCTGCTCGCGCTGGTGGGCGGTAAGCCTGAGGTGGTCGCCCGCGCCCGTCCGGTCTACGGCACGTTCGCTTCCGACATCATGCATCTCGGCGACGTCGGGCACGGCCAGGTCGGCAAGACCATGAACAACCTTTTGCTCTGGGTGAACGCGGTCGGCCTTTTGGAAGCCGGGCGGCTCGCCGAAACCACCGGCATCGATCTCGTCAAGCTGCGCGAAGCGCTGATGATGAGCTCGGGAGCGTCCGACGCGCTCAAGGAGTGGGACATGATCTCGTTCACGTGGGCGCTGAAGGACATGCAGATCGTCACCGACATGACCGACAAGGCCGGGCTGTCGCTGCCGATCACCGGCGCCATCAAGGAGCTGGTCAAGGAGGCGCGCCGCGTCAAGGCGGCCAATCCGCCGAATTGGACCGGCAACAAGCCGGTTAAATACGGATAAGCAAGCCCGCCGAATCCGAACCGGCAATTTCGATTACAAAACCGCAATGATTCGTTGAAAACTTCGTGACGTAAAACTAATCAGACGTTGAGCAAACCTTCATCGTTGCTGCAGATTTCTGCCGCAATGATAACGTCCAGAATCTTTCGCACTTTCGGGAGTGACGGCTTCTTCGTACAATGAAGGAGCAACCGATGAGTGACGAGAATCCGATGGGTCAGGTGATCCAGATTGATGAAGCCCGGATCCGGGACCATCTTGGCGAGATGGTCCGTGGGACGGTTGAAGAGACGCTGAACGCCCTGCTGGATGCCGAGGCAGACCAGCTTTGTGGGGCCGGCCGTTACGAGCGCAGCCAGGCTCGGCAGGACACTCGAGCTGGCAGTTACGAGCGTACGCTGCATACCAGCGCCGGCGAGGTCAATCTCAAGATACCGAAGTTGCGGCGCCAGACCTTTGAGACGGCGATCATAGAACGCTACCGGCGGCGCGAGAGCTCGGTCGAGGAAGCACTGATTGAGATGTATCTGGCGGGGATTTCGGTTCGACGGGTGGAGGACATCACCGAGGCATTATGGGGCACGCGCGTGAGCCCCAGCACTGTGTCGAACCTCAACAGGAAGATCTACGCCAAGATCGAAGCCTGGCGGAACCGCCGCATCGAAGGCGAGCATCCGTACCTCTATCTCGACGGCATCGTGATGAAGCGGACGTGGGCCGGCGAGGTCCGCAATGTCTCGCTGCTGGTGGCCAGCGCCGTCAATTCCGAGGGTTTTCGGGAGATTCTGGGCATCTGCGAAGGCGCCAAGGAGGACAAGTCGGGCTGGTCGGCGTTCCTACGGCACATGGTCGACCGCGGCCTCAAGGGCGTGCAGCTTATCATCTCCGACGCCTGCCGCGGCCTGATGGAG
>JBAVMB010000088.1:0-1787 GCA_049689615.1 Allostellaceae bacterium | reverse complement strand
AGGCTGCGCGGCACGGCGGTGACGCTGGCAGCAGCGGCGCGCTCGGCCGGCGTTACCATCGCCATGACGTAGCTGCTGCGTGCCGGCACATCCATCTGCGACAGGCCGCAACGCACCAGCCAGAGCGCGACCACCAGCCAGAGCTTGGACGCGAAGGCCATGGCGATCAGGCACAGGTTCGACGGGAAATGCGTGAACACCATGGTGTTGATGAGGCCGATGCGCTTGGCGAGGCGGCCGGCGGCGATGAACGACGCGGCCGAGGCGAGGCCACTCCAGAAGAAGATCGTGCCCGCCACCGCCAGCGATAGGCCGAAACGCTCGAACAGCCAGAGTGCGAGCAGCGATTGCACCACAAGGCCGCCGCCGAAGGCGTCGAGGCTGAACAGCGCCGCCAGACCGAAGACGATGTTGCGCGACGGACCAAGCGGCGGCGTCGGCTTGTCCGGCCTGGCGTCGAAACTCGCCGGCAGGCGGCGGTAGAGGTGATAGGTCATCAGGCCGAGCAGCGCATAGAGGCCGAACATCCAGCGCAGCGAATCGATCGCGTCGACGCCGAGCCAGTTGTGCGCGAGCTCGGGCAGGCCGGCGGCGAGCGAACCCAGCGCACCGACCAACGAGCCGATCAGGCTGTAGAGGACGAAAGCATTGGTGCGCGACTGCGCCGGTGCCGCTTCGGCCAGCATTGCCTGCTCCAGCGGCAGGAACAGGCTGACGTCACTCGGCGACGGATTGAGCGTGCCGACGAAGGCGACGATCATCAGCGGCCAGAACCGCGTCGCGGCAACGAAACCGATGCCGGTGCCGATCATCAGCAGCGTCGCGATCACCAGCAGCCAGCGCCGGCCGTAGCGGTGTGCCGTAAAGCCGACAATGATGGTTGCCGCCGCCGAGCCGATCAAGGTCGTCGCGGCAATGACTCCGATCTGGAAGGCGTCGAAACCCAGTGCCTTGAGATAGACGGGCAGCAGCAAGCTGACATAGCCATCGGCAAAGGCGCGCAGGCCGCGCGCCCAATAGAGCGGCACGGCAGCCTGCGAGACGCCCGCGGGCAGCAGTCGCGCTAGCGGCCGCATCACCCCACCCGCGCCAGCGCTTCGCTGCCAAGCGCGCCGACGATCACGACCACCCACGGCGGCACGCGCACACGCAGCAGGATCAGCGCGGCGATCGCAAATACAAGATCGCGCCAGCTAAAGACCGCGCTGACCAAGACCGGACGGTAAAGCGCGGCGAGCAACAGGCCGACGACCGCGGCGTTGACGCCTTTCAGCGTCGATTGCATCGCCCGGTTGGCGCGCAGCGCGCTCCAGAACGGTAGCGTGCCGACGATGAGCAGCGAGCCCGGCAGGAAAATGGCGATCAGCGCGATGACGCCGCCGAGCAGGCCACCCGGCGGCGCCTGCATACTGACACCAAGAAACGCGGCGAAAGTGAACAGCGGTCCCGGCAAAGCCTGGGCCGCGCCGTAACCGGCGAGGAACGTGTCCTGGCTCACCCATCCCTTCGGCACGACCACCGCGTCGAGCAAGGGCAACAGCACGTGGCCGCCGCCGAACACCAGCGCGCCGGAGCGGTAGAATCCGTCGAACAACTGGAGCACGCCGGCCCCGCTCGCCGCGGCAACAACCGGCGGCAGAGTCAGCAGCGCCGCAAAAGCGATCAAGGATGCGATCGCCAGCGCGCGCGGCACACGCGGCTCGAACGGCAGCGCCGCATGACGGGCCTCGCCCGGCAGGAACAGCCGGCCGGCGACGGCACCGAACGCGATGGCCGCGAGTTGCCCC
>JBAVMB010000087.1:0-2486 GCA_049689615.1 Allostellaceae bacterium | reverse complement strand
GTGCGACTTCGCGCTCGGCAGCGACACCGGCGGCTCGGTGCGCGTGCCGGCGGCGTTCAACGGCATCTACGGCATCCGGCCGAGCCACGGCCGCGTCAGCACGATCGGCGCCATGCCGATGGCGCCGAGCTTCGACTGCGTCGGCTGGTTCGCCGCGACGCCGGGAATCTTCGCGCGCGTTGGCCCGGTGTTGCTCGGTGCCAAAGGCAAACGCGCGCCGATCAAGCGCGTCCTGATGGCGACCGACGCCTGGGCGCAGGCCGACACCGAAGTGGCCGAGGTGCTGCGCGATTTTCTCGCGCGCGCAGCCGCGCTATTGCCGACGACTGACGACATTGTCGTCGCACCCGCCGGCACCGCTGCCTGGCGCGACGCCTTTCGCACCATCCAAGGCCGCGAGATCTGGTCAGCCTATGGCACGTGGATGGAGCGGCACCGGCCGGCGCTTGGCCCGGGCATCAAGGAACGGCTCGCCTTCGCTGCCACGGTGACGGCAGACCAAGCGCGCGCCGCGCGGCAGGTCAAAGCTGCGGCGCGCGAGGCGATCCGTGCGCGCGTCCCGGTCGGCACCGTGCTCTGCCTGCCGACGGTGCCGTGCGTCGCGCCCGAAATCGACGCCGATGCGCCGACGCTCGACGATTTCCGCGCCCGCGTCATGGCGCTGACCTGCATCGCTGGAGTGTCCGGCCTGCCGCAAGTGACGATTCCAGCGGCGCAGATCGGCGGCCTGCCGGTTGGGTTGTCGTTCATCGGCTGGAACCGCGGCGATGAAACGTTACTCGAACTCGCGTTCAAGCTCGCGCCATATTGCGGCGCTTAGGGAGGCTGCATGATCCTCGAAATCCGCACCTACACCGCCGCCGTCGGCAGGACGCAGCAGTGGCTAGACTACTACGGCAAGAACGGCCTGCCGATTCAGCAGGAGATGCTCGGCAAGCTGATTTTCTTCGGCACCGCCGAGATCGGCACGCTCAACCAGATCACGCACATCTGGGCCTACAACTCGCTTGCCGAACGCGAACAGAAGCGCGGCGCCATGGCCAAGGATCCGCGCTGGCAGGAGTATCTCAAGAACCAGCCGGCCGGCGCGCTGATCGCGCAGGAAACCAAGATCCTCAATCCGGTATCGTTCTCGCCGCTGAAGTGAGGCGCCGGCGGCACCTTAGTTCGTCTGCATCATGTGACGCAGGACGTATTGGAGGATGCCCCCATGGCGGAAATACTCCAGCTCGTCGAGCGTATCGATGCGGCAGAGGAGCTTGATTTCCTCGCTCTTGCCGTCCTTGCGGGTGATGCGGCAGGTGAGATCGGCGCGCGGTTTCAGGCCTGAGGCGATGCCGACGATGTCGAACAGCTCGCTACCGTCGAGCTTGAGGCTCTGGCGGCTCATGCCGTCCTTGAACTGCACCGGCAGGACGCCCATGCCGATCAAGTTCGAGCGGTGGATGCGCTCGAAGCTTTCGACGATGACCGCCTTGACGCCGAGCAGCAGCGTGCCTTTGGCCGCCCAATCGCGCGACGAGCCGGAGCCATATTCCTTGCCGGCGACGATGACCAACGGCACGCCTTCCTGTTTGTAGAGCATCGCCGCGTCGTAGATCGGCAACACCTTGCCGTCAGGCAGGTGTTTGGTCATGCCGCCTTCGACGCCCGGCACCATTTCGTTGCGGATGCGGATATTGGCGAAGGTGCCGCGCATCATCACCTGGTGGTTGCCGCGGCGCGCGCCGTAGGAATTGAACTCGGCCGGCCGCACCTGGTGCGCAAGCAGATATTCGCCGGCCGGGCTTTCACGCTTGATCGAGCCGGCGGGCGAGATGTGGTCGGTGGTGATGCTGTCACCGAGGATCGCCAGCGGCCGCGCTTTTGCGATGTCCGTAAGTGGTGCCGGCTGCTTCGGCATGTTGTCGAAGTAGGGCGGATAGGCGAGATAGGTCGAGCCCGGATTCCATTCGAAGGTGACGCCGGCTGCCGGCTTGACCGTCTGCCATTCGGGCGGACCGCGGAAGACGTCGGCGTAACGCTTGCGGAACATCGGCGTGGTCACCGACTTTGCCACGGTTTCCTGCACCTCCGCGTTCGAGGGCCAGATGTCCTTGAGATAGACCGGCTTGCCGTCGCTGTCCTGGGTCAGCGCATCCTTGGTCACGTCGACGTTGAGCGAGCCGGCAATGGCATAGGCGACCACCAAGGGCGGCGAGGCGAGATAATTCGCCCGTACCTGCGGCGAAATCCGACCTTCGAAATTGCGGTTGCCCGATAGGACGGCGCCGACGACGAGATCGCCGTCCTCGACCGCTTCGGCGATCGGCGGCGGCAGCGGACCCGAATTGCCGATGCAGGTGGTGCAGCCGTAGCCGACCAAATTAAAGCCGAGCGCGTCGAGATCCTGCTGCAGGCCCGACGCCGCGTAGTAATCGGTCACCACCTGGCTGCCGGGCGCGAGCGAGGTCTTGACCCAAGGCTTCACCTTGACGCCGCGCTTC
>JBAVMB010000086.1:0-1733 GCA_049689615.1 Allostellaceae bacterium | reverse complement strand
GGTCTGTTCCGGCGTGTCGGCGCGCGCGCTGGTGTCGAGCAACGCGAGACGCGTCACGCGCTCCGGCGCCTGGCGCATCACTTCGAAAGCGCAGTAACCGCCCATCGACAGGCCGGCGAGTGCAAATTGCGGCGGCGCCGCGTCGAGCACCCGACGCGCCATCGCCTTCAGGCTGTCGTCCTGCGTCAAATCGGCGACCCAGGAGTCGGCGACGTCTCGCAAGCCGTCGATCTGGCCGCGCCACAATGCCGCGTCACACAGCAGGCCGGGCAGCAAGACGAGCGGCGTTTTCCGCGACATCGCGTGACGTTAGGCAAAACCCAGAACCCGCGCCACGCCGCCGAATTCTTGCCAATGCTAAGAAATAATTTGACTTTCGGGGGTACAACCCCAATTAAAGGACATCGTCAACAGCGAAAACCGCAGAAAGACGTTTACCGTTCGATGAATTTTTCCGACCTCGGCCTCTCTCCGGAGGTCCTGCGGGCGGTCGAAGATGCCGGCTACAAGCAGCCGACCCCCATCCAAGAACAGGCCATTCCGTACGTTTTGATGGGCCGTGACGTTCTGGGTTGCGCCCAGACCGGCACCGGCAAGACCGCCTCCTTCACTCTTCCGATGATCGACATCCTCGCCTCGGGCCGGGCGCGTGCGCGTATGCCGCGCACCCTGGTGATCGAGCCGACGCGCGAACTCGCCGCGCAAGTTTCCGAAGCCTTCGATGTCTACGGCAAACATCACAAGCTCAATCAGGCGCTGCTGATCGGCGGCGAAAGCTTCACCGACCAGGAGCGCAAGCTCGATCGCGGAGTCGACGTGTTGATCGCGACGCCCGGCCGCCTGATCGACCTGTTCGAGCGCGGCAAGATCCTGCTCTCCGACGTCAAGATCCTGGTGATCGACGAAGCCGACCGCATGCTCGACATGGGATTCATCCCCGACGTCGAGCGCATTGTCGGCCTTCTACCCAAGATCCGTCAGACGCTCTTCTTCTCGGCCACAATGCCGCCGGAAATTCGTCGCTTGGCCGACGCCTTCCTGATGAATCCCAAGGAGATCGCGGTCGCGCCGCCGGCGTCGCCGGCAGCTACCGTCGTTCAGGGCCTGGCCGTGATCGAGCCCGACGAGAAGCGCGAAGCCCTCCGCCGCCTGATCCACAGCGAGGACGTCAAGAACGCGATCATCTTCTGCAACCGCAAGCGCGATGTCGACATCCTCTTTCGCTCGCTGAAGAAGCATGGCTTGGACGTCGCGGCGCTGCACGGCGACATGCCGCAATCGAAGCGCACCGAAACGCTCGAGCGTTTCCGCAATGGCGAGATTCGACTGCTGGTTGCCAGCGACGTCGCCGCCCGCGGGCTCGACATTCAGGGCATGTCGCACGTGTTCAATTTCGACGTCCCGATCCACGCCGAGGATTATGTCCACCGCATCGGCCGCACCGGCCGCGCCGGCCGCGAAGGTCGCGCCTTCACTCTGGCGGCGCCCGAAGACGGCCGCTTCGTCCAGGCGATCGAACAGCTCATCGGCAAACCGATTCCGCCGGTTTCCGTCGACGGCATCGCCGTCGCGACGCTGTCATTCGAGGAAGGCGATAGCCACGGCCGCAGCCGTTCGCGCCGGGGTCGTGGCAAAGGCCATGCCCACGAACCGCACCGCGATTCGCATCACGGTTCGTCGCGCAAGAGCGGGCAGCGCCACGAAGCGCCACCCGCCGCGAAGCCGCATCAGTC
>JBAVMB010000085.1:0-1844 GCA_049689615.1 Allostellaceae bacterium | reverse complement strand
CCAGAGCCACATCGCCGGCGAGCGCATGTTCGTCGATTACGCCGGCACGACGCTCGCGGTGATCGACGTATTGAGCGGCGAGGCGAGAACGGCGCAGCTGTTCGTCGCCGTGCTCGGGGCGTCGAATTACACCTATGCCGAGGCTACCTGGACGCAGGGCCTGTCCGACTGGATCGGCTCGCATACGCGCGCCTTTGCATTCATCGGTGGCGTCCCGGCGATGGTGGTGTCCGACAATCTGCGCGCGGGCGTCACCAAGGCCTGCTTCTACGAGCCGGCGATCAACCGCACCTACGCTGAGATGGCGGCCCACTACAACACCGCCATTGTGCCGGCGCGGCCGTATCGGGCGCGGGACAAAGCCAAGGTCGAAGTTGCGGTGCAAGTAGCAACCCGCTTCATCATCGCCAAGCTGCGCAACCAGCAGTTCTTCTCGCTCTCGGCATTGAACGCGGCCATCGCCGAGCGGGTCGCGCAAATCAACAATCGCGCGTCGCGCCATCTCGGCGCCAGCCGTCGTGCGCTGTTCGAGGATCTGGAGCAGTCGGCTCTTAAGCCGCTGCCGGCCGAACCCTACGTTTTTGCCGAATGGAAGCAATGCCGGGTCGGGCTCGATTATCACGTCGAAATCGACAAGCACTATTACTCGGTGCCGCACCAGCTGCTGCGCGAGAAGGTTTGGGCGCGCATCACCGCGCGCACGATCGAAGTCTTCCACCGCGGCAAGCGGGTTGCCGCGCATGTGCGCTCATCGTCGAACCGCAAGCATACGACGGTACGCGAGCACATGCCTTCGAGCCACCAGCGCTATGCCGACTGGACGCCGGAGCGCCTGCGCCGACAGGCCGGCGTAATCGGCCGCCACACTGCGGCGTTGGTCGAGATCATCCTGCGGGAGCGCGCGCACCCTGAGCAAGGCTTCCGCGCCTGCGTCGGCATCGTCCGGCTCGCCAAGAGCTATGGGCATGAACGACTTGAAGCCGCCTGCAGCCGGGCGCTCGAGATCGGCGCGCGCTCCTACAGCTCGGTCAACTCGATCCTCAAAAATAACCTCGATCGCCGACGGCCTGTAATGCCCGCGGACGGGCCTGCGATTGCGCACGACAATATCCGCGGCCCCACCTACTTCCATTGAAGGAGATGACGAAGATGCTCACCCATCCCACCCTCGACCAGTTGCGAGCACTCAAGCTCGACGGCATGGTGCAGGCCTTCATCGAGCTCGAAGCCCAAGAGGAGGTCCGCAATCTCGCCCACGCCGAATGGCTGGCGCTGTTGCTCGACCGCGAGGCCGCCGATCGCAACACTAGACGCTTCCAAACCCGGCTGCGTACCGCTCGTCTGCGTCACAGCCAAGCCGCGATCGAGGACGTCGACTACCGCACGCCGCGTCGGCTCGACAAAGCGCTGTTCCAGCAGTTGGCGAGCTCACGTTGGATCGCCGACCATCGTAATCTTCTTGTCACCGGTCCCTGTGGCGTCGGCAAATCGTGGTTGTCTTGTGCGTTGGCGCAAAAAGCCTGCCGC
The DNA here is from genome assembly GCA_049689615.1 of Allostellaceae bacterium. Classification (GTDB taxonomy): domain Bacteria; phylum Pseudomonadota; class Alphaproteobacteria; order ATCC43930; family CGMCC-115725; genus REEB95. The sequence goes on along the minus strand of JBAVMB010000085.1, from coordinate 317 downwards.
GACGGCTACACCGTCCACTACGCGCGTGTGCCGCGCCTGTTCGCCGATCTCGATCTCGCCCATGGAGACGGACGCTTCGTGCGGTTGTTCCGAATGCTGGTCAAGGTCGATCTGCTCGTGCTCGACGATTGGGGACCCGATCGGCTCTCCGCCAGCAACCGGCGCGATCTGATGGAGATCGTCGAGGACCGCTATGGCCGTGGCTCAATCCTGATTACCAGCCAACTGCCCGTGGCATCCTGGCTTGAGGTTATTGCCGAACCCACGGTCGGCGACGCGATCCTGGATCGCATTGTTCACAACGCCTATCGGCTCGA
>JBAVMB010000084.1:0-6208 GCA_049689615.1 Allostellaceae bacterium | reverse complement strand
GGCAACCAATGCCGGCCACCACATCGCCGCCAAACGCATCGTCAAGGACGAGCAAAGCGCAATCGTCGCCGCGTTACGGACGTGGATTGCCGATCCCATGGTCGATGTCGTGATCGCCACCGGCGGCACCGGCGTCACCGGCCGCGACGTCACGCCGGAAGCGTTTCAGTCGGTATACGAGAAGGAGATCACCGGCTTCGGCGAGTTGTTCCGCTGGCTCAGCTATCAGAAAGTCGGCACCTCGACGATCCAGAGCCGCGCCACCGCCGGCGTCGCCGGCGGCACTTACCTCTTCGCCCTGCCCGGCTCGCCCGGCGCCTGCCGCGACGGCTGGGAAGTGATCGGACCGCAGCTCGACAACCGTCACCGACCGTGCAACCTCGTCGAGCTGATGCCGCGGCTCAAAGAGCACATCGCACCCGTGAAACGCTGAGCATTGGCTCGGCCGCTGCTTCGCCCCCCACAGCTGGTTCTTGATTTGTTCCAGATGCCGGCGCATGCTGTGCGCATGGACGACACCGCGCGGGCGCCGCTGCAAAAGGGCCGCGGCGCGGGCAGCAACGCAAGCGGACGCTACGAGCAGAAAAAGCGCGAAGCGTTCGACGATGGCTGGGGCACCGCGGACGAGCCGCCACCGCGACTTCCTACCAGCTTCACGCGCGACAGCTCGCGCACCGTCATTGCACGCAATGATTCGCCAGACATTCCGTTCGACCGCTCGATCAACCCTTATCGCGGCTGCGAGCACGGCTGCATCTATTGTTTCGCCCGGCCAACGCACGCCTATCTCGGCTTGTCGCCTGGACTGGATTTCGAAAGCCGCATCCTGGTCAAGGAGCAAGCACCGGCGTTGCTTGCCGCCGAGCTGCGCAAGCCCTCCTACCGCTGCCAGCCGATCGCGCTCGGCACCAACACCGACCCTTATCAGCCGGCCGAGCGGCATTACGGGATCATGCGCGGCATCCTCGAAGTGCTGCGCGATTTCCGGCATCCGGTGACGGTCGTCACCAAGTCGGCGCTGATCCAGCGCGACATCGACATTCTCGCCGAAATGGCGAAAGACAATCTCGTCGCCTGTGCTGTGTCGGTGACGACGCTCGACCGCAAGCTGGCGCGCGCGATGGAGCCGCGCGCGGCGACACCAGAACGGCGGTTGGAAACCATCGCCGCGTTGGCCAGCGCCGGCATTCGGACCGGCGTGATGGCGGCCCCGATGATCCCGGCGCTCAACGATGCCGAGCTCGAAATCATCTTGGAACGTGCCGCGGCCGCCGGCGCGCTCGGCGCCGGCTACACCATGCTGCGCCTACCGTTGGAAGTGGCGCCGCTGTTCATCGAGTGGCTCAATGATCATTTCCCGGCCAAGGCCAAGCACGTCATGTCGCTGGTGCGCGAAGGCCACGGCGGCAAAGACTATGATTCGCAATGGGGCAAGCGCATGACCGGCACCGGTCCTTATGCTGAGCTACTCCGCATCCGCTTCGAAACCGCTTGCCGGCGGCTGAAGCTCAATCTCAATCGCGGTCGGCTGTGGCGCGTCGACACGACCAAGTTCGCGCCGCCGCCACTGCCGAGCGTTCAGCTCCGGCTGTTGTAGTTCCGACTCCCCCAGCGACTGACACAGCGCTTGCACCGCGGGCGCGCCGCGTGTCACCTAGGGGCATGCCGGATCTCGCGCTCGAGCGGGAATGCGACGGCGTCGTCTGCGGCGTCGACGAAGTCGGTCGCGGACCCTTGGCCGGTCCCGTTGTGGCGGCGGCGGTTATCATCGACCAAGCGCGGTTGCCGCGCGATCTGCGTGACCAGATCGACGATTCGAAGAAGCTGGAGCGCGCAGCACGTGAGGATTACGCCGCGCGTTTATGGGAATGCGCTTCGATCGGCATCGGGGCCGCTTCAGTCCGCGAAATTGACCAAATCAACATCCTGCAAGCGTCGTTGCTTGCCATGCGGCGTGCCCTCGATGCGCTGCCGGCGGCGCCGCAATGGGCGCTGGTCGATGGCAATGTGAACCCCCACCTGCCCTGTCGCACCCGCACCGTGGTCGGCGGCGACGCACTGTCACTGTCGATTGCCGCCGCCTCAATCATCGCCAAGGTGACACGCGACCGCCTGATGCGCACGCTGGCGCTGCGCTACCCGGGCTACGGCTGGGACACCAATGTCGGCTATGCCACCGCCGAACACCGCAATGGGCTGCTGACCCTCGGACCGACCCCCCACCATCGCCGCTCGTTTGCGCCAGTACAGCTGAGCCTTGTTTTCGATTCAAATTCGAAGGAATTCGACTAAGCCTTTGACTCTCCGAACATATTGACAGCCGACTCGGAGCATCGCAGGATGCGCCGATTCGGCCGCGGTAGTGCACCTCGCACGTGCGGCCGAAATCCGGATGGGGAGCCGGATGCGCGAATCGGGGGAAGCGGCCGACGATTTGGGCGAGGTGTTGATCGGCGACTGCGTCGAGGTCATGACGCGGCTGCCGGCCGATTCGGTCGACCTCGTCTTCGCCGATCCGCCTTACAACCTGCAGCTCAACGGCGACCTCCATCGGCCCGACAACAGCCACGTCGACGCCGTCACCGAGGCCTGGGACAAATTCGCCGATTTCGCGACCTACGACCGTTTCAGTCGCGCCTGGCTCGAGGCGGCCCGCCGCCTCTTGAAGCCCGATGGCACGCTGTGGGTGATCGGCTCGTACCACAACATCTATCGCGTCGGCTCGTTGCTGCAGGATCTGGGATTCTGGATCCTCAACGACATCGTCTGGCGCAAGACCAATCCGATGCCGAATTTCCGCGGCCGGCGCTTCACCAACGCGCACGAAACCCTGCTGTGGTGCGCCAGGTCGCGCGACAGCAAGTACACCTTCAACTATCACGCGATGAAGTCGCTCAACGACGACGTGCAGATGCGCAGCGATTGGCTGCTGCCGATTTGCAGCGGCAGCGAGCGCCTGAAGCGCGACGGTAAGAAAGCGCATCCGACGCAAAAGCCCGAAGCGCTGCTGCACCGCATATTACTGGCCGCGACCAAGCCCGGCGATCTGGTGCTCGACCCGTTCTTCGGCAGCGGCACAACCGGCGCCGTCGCTAAGCGTCTCAACCGCCGTTTCATCGGCATCGAGCGCGAGAAGGACTATGCGCGACTGGCGCGTGAACGCGTCGCCACCGTGACACCGGCGGCGGCCGAGGATATCGCAACTGCCGAGAAGCGCGGCGAGCCGCGCGTGCCGTTCGGTGCGCTGGTCGAGAACGGCTTCCTGAAGCCGGGCGATGTGCTGTTCGACGCCTCGCGCCGCTGGACCGCCAAGGTGCGCGCCGATGGCACCGTGATTTCGGCCGAAACAAAAGGCTCCATCCATAAGGTGGCGGCCGAGGTGCAAGGTGCCGCCGCCTGCAATGGTTGGGCGTTCTGGCACATCGACGTCAAAGGACGCGCCGTGTCGATCGATGTGCTGCGGCAGAAGTACCGCGCCGAAATGGGCCCGGCCGTCTAGGCGGGCGCCTCGGCGTTCCGCGCCCAGGCAATCACCTTCTTCATCACACTGGGTAGTGCGTGGTCCTTGAAACTATCGGGCGCAACCCACATGCCGTCGCGCGCGGCCGCGCCGTTTGCCGTCGCCGCAAGAATCACGAGCTCGAGGTCGAAATGCGTGAAGCCGTGCGCCACCGTGCCGGGCACGCGCCGCCAGCGCGCCTTGAGCGGTGCCGCTTTGGCCGCCTCGCGGTCATCCCAAGGCTTGGCGCGCCAATCGGTTGACGGCACTTCCATCATGCCGCCGAGCAGGCCGTTCGGCGGACGGCGGCGTAAAAGCACCGCACCGGACTCATTGACTGCCCAGAAGGCGACGCCATGCCGCCGCAGCTTCGCCGGCTTGGCGACGCGGCGCGGCAACGTCTCGGCAATTCCCTGAGCGTGCGCCCGGCAATCCGCCCGCCACGGACATGCGTTGCAGCGCGGTTGCCTCGGCGTGCAGACCGTGGCGCCCAAATCCATTAGCGCCTGGGCGAAATCACCGGGCCGAGCGGCCGGCACCAGCGCCATGGCATATTCCCGGAGTCGCGATTTGGCGGCCGGCAAGGGCGTCCGCACGTTATGGAGCCGCGCCAGCACGCGCTCGGCATTGCCATCGACAGCCGCGGCGGGGCGCCCGAAGGCAATGGACGCGATTGCGGCCGCCGTGTAGGGGCCGACACCCGGCAATTCGCGCAAGCCGGCTTCGCTGTCGGGGAAAAAGCCGCGCGCGACGACCGCACGCGCACAGGCGTGGAGGTTGCGCGCCCGCGCGTAATAGCCGAGCCCTTGCCAAGCATGGAGCACATCATCGAGCTCAGCGCGTGCCAGCGCGTTTACGGTCGGCCAGCGCGCCCGAAACCGTTCGTAATACGGTCCGACCGCGGCGACCGTGGTTTGCTGCAGCATGATTTCGCTGAGCCAAACCCGGTAGGGATCGGCGGCTTCGCCTGGCCGCGCGCGCCAGGGCAGTACGCGGCGATGCCGGTCGTACCAGGCGAGCAGCGATGCCGACAGATCGGCGGCAGGACGGAGCATCGACGGAGCGCGCTTCACGCTTTATCCTGCCACGAGCACAAGGAGGTTACGAGTTGGCCGGCAAATCGAACGACGCCGATCCGCGGCGCGGCGCGATGCGGGCGCTGGCGGCGGACGTGTCGCGCATCGTCAAACCGACATTGGGCAAACGCGGCTTTGCCGCAGGCCAGTTGGTGGCGCAATGGGCGGAGATTGTCGGCGCCGATCTCGCGCGGCGGATGATGCCGGAAAAGCTCGCTTTTCCGCCGGGCGAGCGTCGCGACGGCACGCTGCGGCTGCGGGTGGCGCCTGGATTCGCGCTTGAGGCGCAGCATCGCGAGCCGCAGATCCTCGAACGGCTCAACGCCTTTTTCGGCTACCGCGCCTTGGCGCGGCTCGTCCTGGTGCAGGGTCCACTGCCGGCCGAGCGTATGACCACGCCGCGCCGCCACCGCGATCTCGCGGCGAGCGAGCGAGCGGCTCTGGAACAACGAGTCGCTGGCATCGCCGATAGCGAGTTGCGCACTGCGCTGACGCGACTCGGCGAAGCGGTAATCGGAACCGCTCGCGACAAAATTCGCTGAGCGGTTTTTCTCCGACTCGACTGCGGCGCTTTGCTTGAACTGCCGCCGCGCAAGCCCTAGCATCGAGCCGTTTTTAGGGTTTGGAGTTGTTTATGCGTTTTTACCGGCTGATCTTCGCCGCCGCGATCGCGATGGCCGCAATGCAAGTCGCCGTGCTTCCGGCGCGCGCCGCTGACGCGCCGACGCTGCAGGCCGACGATCACATTCTCGGCAACAAGACCGCGCCGATTACGATCTTCGAATACGCGTCGCTCACGTGCCCGCATTGCGCCGCGTTCGCGAACGACACGCTGCCGAAGCTGCAGAAGGATTGGATCGACACCGGCAAGGCCAAGCTGGTGTACCGCGATTTCCCGCTCGATCAATCGGCGGTGATCGCGGCGACGATTGCGCGCTGCTTTCCGGCCGAGCGCTATTACCCGTTCATCGAGACGCTCTTCCAGACGCAGCGCGAATGGGCCCAGGGTAGCGAAACGGCAACCAAGACGGCGCTCGCACGCATCGCGAAGCTCGGCGGCATGAGCCAGGCGCAGTTCGACGCTTGCGCGGCCGATCAGAAAAACTCCGATGCAGTGCTGAATTCGCGGCTCGTCGCGCAGAATCAATACGGAATTGATTCAACGCCCACCTTCTTCGTCAACGGCACCAAGGTTGTCGGCGACGTGTCCTATGACGAATTCGTCAAATACCTCGAAGCCAAATCCGGCGCGGCGGCGCCGAACCGGGCCGGCCCGGCAACGGCGGCGAACGATCTCCACCGTGGCGTGATCGCCACGGTCCGAAGCTGGCTCGGCTCGCTCATGTCGCGCACCTAAAGCTCGCAGACCCGTCGTGCATTTCGCCAAGCTCCGGCTCTCCGGCTTCAAATCCTTCGTCGACCCGACTGAGCTCGTGATCGAACCCGGCATGACCGGCATCGTCGGACCGAACGGTTGCGGTAAGTCCAACATCCTCGATGCCATGCGCTGGGTGATGGGCGAAACTTCGGCCAAGCGCATGCGCGGCAGCGAAATGGACGACGTGATCTTCTCCGGTACGAGTGCGCGGCCGGCGCGCAACGTCGCCGAAGTAATGCTGCACCTCGACAACGC
>JBAVMB010000083.1:0-4146 GCA_049689615.1 Allostellaceae bacterium | reverse complement strand
GCATAATCTAGCCACTCAGAATCACCAGCAACCAATCGGCGCGAACCGCGCGGGCGTGCGAACGCGGGACGGCATTCCTGGCGACGCGGCGGCTATGGTGCACATGCTATGGTGCACATCCTGATGGCGACGATCGCCGCGGCATTGGAACGCGCCCTCCAGTTGCACGAACGCGGGCAGCTCGACGAGGCCGAGACGCTTTATCGGCAGATCCTGACGCGCGTGCCGCGCCACCCCGAGGCTCTCCATTTGCTGGGCGCGCTCCATCACCAGAGCGGCCGACACGAGACCGCGATCGAGCTCGTCGGCCAGGCGGTCGCCGCCGCGCCCCGCGTGGCGGGCTTCCACAACAGCCTCGGCGCCGCCTACCGCGCCGTCGGCCGGCTGGAAGAAGCCGAGGCGAGCTATCGCCGCGCGCTGGCGCTCGATCCGTGCCGTGCCGAATTCCACAACAGTTTAGGCACCGTACTGGTCGACGACGGCGACCTGGCAGCGGCGGAAGCAAGCTATCGCCGGGCCTTGGAGCTGAATCCGGATTATGCCGATGCGCATTACCATCTCGACTTGCTGCGCTGGCAGCTCGGTGATTACCGGGCCGGGTGGCGCGAGCACGAATGGCGCTGGCGCATGCGAAATTTCGCCCCGCCGCCGCGACCGAAGTCGGCGCGTCGGACACCGTCGTAACGGCAGCACGAATCGGACGACGCCGGCCGCAGCGACCGAAATTGATCGCTTGATATCCGCGCGCGGCCGCCAACCAGCCGTGTGAACGTTCGTGGAACACAATTGGGCGGTGGTACACCAAAAACCGCCCAATTTGCGGGGATTTTGAGGTCGATGCAGCGGGGTTCTGTTGCACATCGGACACAGGCGGTCGCAATCGGCCCCACATCGGACGCCCACGCTTGCCACAAAACCGGCCAACGTCGGACATTAGCGGCAGCGAGGAGTGAGCGCTCCCCGCTGTGGGGGTTGCTCCCCCCGCATCCGCGGACTCATTCATGTGGGGGTATAATGAAACGGAAGCTCAACATCACAGCCGCGCTGGCGACGACCGCTTCGGTCGCGCTGCTCGCAGGCGCCGCTCATGCGCAAATGGGTGGGACGCCGCAAGTCTGCACGACCACTCTGAACAGTCCGGCCCATAACGACTGCGTGATGCCGACGGCGTCAGCGCCGGGCGGCGGATCGTTCCCGGGTTCGTTCCTGGTGCCCGGCACGAACACCTCGTTCGCGGTCCACGGCTACATCCAGGTCGACGCCGTCCATGACTTCGGTCCACATCTGGGCGACACCGGCTTCGCGGTCAGTGCCGTTCCGCTCGAGGGTCCGGGCGCCTCTGCGGGGAACCTCGAAGGGCATGCGGCCAACGGCGGCACGGCGCTCACCGTCAAAGCGACGCGTCCCAACATCGAGACGCGCACGCCGACGGCTTATGGCGAGTTGAAGACCTACATCGAGTTCGACTTCAACCAGACCGGCAGCACGCAGCTCGGCGGCAACAACGACCTGCTCCGCCTGCGCCAAGCTTACGGCACGTTGGGCCCCTGGCTCATCGGTCAAACCTACTCGCTGTTCGCGGATTTGCAGGCCTATGCCGATACCGCGGCGGGCGCCCAGGACGCCGGCATGTTCAACACCTTCAACGTGCGCCGGCCGATGGTCCGGTACACGTGGCTGGTGGGGAACGGCATGTCGATCGCCGGCGGCGCCGAAATGCCCACCTATACGGGCAACGGCTCCTACGCTACCGCGGCGAACGGCGCGGCACTCACCGCCAACAACCCGAACGACACGACCAGTTACGTCAACTGGCCGCACTTCGTCGGCGCGGGCGAGTTGGATCAGCCCTGGGGCCATGTCAGATTGGCGGTCGCCACCGGCGTCAACGAAGCGCGCTTGACGGCCGGCCCGACCACGGCCAACCCGAACAAGCAGAATGGGTTCTATGCCTTCGCCCTGAGCGGCCACCTCAACACCTGGGGCAAGGACGCGCTCCGCGGCGCCGTGGGCTACAACAACGGCGGGTCGGGCTTCTCGTCCGATATGCAGCAGGGCGGCACGATCTACAACACGGGGACCGGTGCCAGCACGAACGTGAAGGAGTGGTTCGCTTACGCCAGCTACGAGCACTTCTTCACCGGCCAGTGGCGCGCGAACGAGTCGTTCGGTTATGTCCACAACTCGGGCAATCCGGGCTTCACGAGCAACACGACCCTTGTCGGCCTGGAGAAGGTTCACTTCACCAACAACTTGAACGTGATCTACTCGCCCGTGCCGCAATTGGACATGATCCTCGAGTGGCAGCACGCCTACCGCAAGGTGAACTCGGGTGCCAAGGGCACGGACAACGCCATCGACGCGCAGTGGAAGTTCTACTTCTAGCCTGACGCGACACGTCTTCGGAACCCGCCGGCCTCAAAGGCCGGCGGGTTTTTCTTTGCGCCGGCTTTCCGGCTTGCATGCGGGCCGAGAGGCAAGCGAGGGTCGTGCATGACCCTGTCGTCCGATGTCGTCATCAGGCCAATGCACGACGCCGATACTGCGGCGGCCGACCAGGCCTATCGCCTGGCCTTCGGAACCCAGTTCGGTCTCGCCGAGCCGCTGCAGTTTCGCGGCGACACCGCGATCATCCGCACGCGTTGGACAATGGACCGGCGCCCGTGTTTCGTCGCTACGATCGACGACCACATCGTGGGCAGCGTCGTCGGCATGGACTGGGGCAGCGCTTTCATCCTCGGCCCGCTGACCGTCGACCCCAAGCATGCAAACCGCGGCATCGGCCGCCGGTTGATGACGGCGGCGATGGCGTTCGTTGCCGAACGGCAATTTCCGCTTGCGGCTTTGTACACCCTGCCCAACAGCGCCAAGCACCTTCACCTGTACGAAAGCTTTGGCTTCGGCGCACGGCAGCTGACGCCGGTAATGGTCAAAACGCCGGCTGCTGGTGCGGCGGCGCCGCGTTTAATGTCCGCAGTGCCGCCAGGCAGCCGCGAGCGCACCGTCTTGGCGTGTCGCGCCGTTGCGGACGCCAACTTTGACGGCCTCGATCTCACCCGTGAGATTGCCGCGATTGCCGCGCAGAATCTGGGCGAGACCGTTCTGCTCGAACGCGACGGCACGATTGGAGGCTTCGCCTTGTGCCACTTTGGCAAGGGCAGTGAAGCCGGCACCGGCGCGCTCTATGTCAAATTCGCCTGCGTCCGGCCCGGCGCCGCCGGCGACTTTACGGCCCTGCTTGATGCCTGCGAGACCCTCGCAGTCGCACGCGGCGCTCAGCGCATCATCGCCGGCACCAACATGGCGCGTGAGAATGCCTATCGTATCGTGCGCGAACGCGGCTTTCGCGCCGAGATTGTCGGCGTCGCGATGCTGCGGCCATCACAACCCGGCTGGAACCGTCCGGAGATACTGGCGCTCGACGATTGGCGTTGATCAGTGCGTGCGCGACACGCCCATCAGCTGCGCCAGACGATCGGGATCGGTAATCAGCGGACGGCTGGGCCCGGAATAGACCGCGACGCCGCGGTCGAGGACGAGCGCGTCGACTGTGAATTCGAGGGCGATGCGGGCATGCTGCTCCACCAGGATGAGCGCTAAGTCGTCCTCGCGCTTCAGGCGATCGAGACCCCGGAGCACGGCCTCGACGATCACCGGCGCCAGGCCTTCGAGTGGCTCGTCCATCAACAAGATCGACGGATTGCCCATGAGGGCCCGGCCGATGGCGAGCATCTGTTGCTCGCCGCCGGACAGCTGGTTGCCGTGGTTGCGCCGGCGCTCGGCAAGCGATGGGAAGAAATCGTACACCCGTTCGCGAGTCCAGCGTCCCGGCCGGGTGGCAACGTCGAGATTCTCCCCGACCGTAAGCGTGCGAAAGATTTCGCGTTCCTGGGGCACGCAGCCGATGCCGAGGCGCACGCGGCGATAGGTCGGCAGTGCCGACACCTCGCGGCCGTCAAGCTTGATCGAGCCGCCGCGCAGTGTCGTTTGTCCCATGATCGTGGCGAGCAGAGTCGTCTTGCCGACGCCGTTGCGCCCGAGTATCGCGAGGGTTCCCGCCGCCGCCAGCGCCAGCGACACGCCTTCGAGCACGACGGTATCGCCATAGCCGGCACGGACACTGTCGACCACCAGGCTCTGCTTGAA
>JBAVMB010000082.1:0-1823 GCA_049689615.1 Allostellaceae bacterium | reverse complement strand
CACCGAATTCGCGTTCGGCGAACGCATAATTCGCCGGTGCGCACAGTGGATGCAGTGACAAAACCACCGGCAACTTGGCACGGATCACAGTTCCAAGTGTCTTTTTGAAATTGTACCAATGGTCGTCCCAACTCGCGACGTAATGCTCTGCAGCCGGTTCTACGTTCATGACAATATAAGGGGCGCCAACCGGAAGGCGGATTGAATGATAGAATTCCTCCCTCGCCTGGCCGTCAGTCAGAGATTTGACGACGACGTCCATACGTGGCATGCCGGTCATTACAGTGCAGTCCATGGGATAGCCTGCGATCTCCAGGCAATGGACCGAGTGAGGGGTCGGCAGAAAAACCCGATCGAAATGAGGGGAAGGCTTTTGCCATCCGTCGGTGAAATTCAAACCCACAAGACGGCCGGCAATGATTTCCGCAGGATCGCGATGGAATAACCGCAGCCCATCTCGTCCATCCGTTCGTGTCCATGATGGCAGAAGCAAGGCGCACACACGATTGAACAGATCGTAGTTGGCGCGCACCCGCTGCCCGATTATGCCACGTCGCTGGCTCTCGAAGCGTTCAAGAATTTGGTAGGGCTCGCCCATCAGCGGCAGACTAGGCATGCAGACCGTCGGGATACCTGCCTTTTTCGCCGCTGCGAAGATGGCATTGGCTGCGCGTCCGTAACTGTTGAATGGACCGAACAGAACGACATCGGGCTTGGCGGCGCGTACGAAGTCTTCTCCCCAACGGCGCAATCTAATTAGGCGGGGAATCGACCATGCAAGTTCGGCGGTTCGCGCCAGCGGTGGGCAAAAACGTTGTAGCCATTGGTAAATGCGCTGACGGCGCCGCAGCGGCTCGCGGGCGCTTGGCGTGTCCGCGGCAGCCGTCGCCTGCGGCTGTGACACGTCCTCGATATGGTACACGAGATAGTCTGGCAATTCGGTCAGCGCGCATCCGACTGCGCGACATTGCGCCTTCATCTCTTCCGAACCGCGCCCCGACCATTCGAATACAACATTGCAATGCCAACCCGCATTACGGCAGGTCTTGAGGAATGGGGCGGCTTCTGTGAAATATGCGGGCGCCGAAAAATCGAATAATGCACGCCCGGCAAGCGGCTTCACAGAACGCCCACCGCGGCCAGGTCGCAGAACCAGAGGTCGAGCAACTGAAGTTCGGCCGCATTGACCAAACCAGCCTCGATCAACGACCCGTAGGCCATCCGCATGTTGTCCGGGATGGAGCGCACTCCGCGCTTCATGGGCAGTTCCGCGAATATTTCGGCAATCTTACGGTTGTTCAAATAGCCGGACTGCTCATCGGCAAAATCCCGCATTAGATCGTGCGCGTTGCGCTCTTGCCGCACCGTCGGCTCGTGAAATAGCACCGACCAACTGTTCTCCCAACAAATGCGCTGGGCGACAAAGCTGCGCCAGATGTCGGTCATACGGAACGAGCAATATGACGGAAGATATAGCAGCGGGAACGCCTCATACCAGCACGTGGTGTTCTGGCTGTTAAACGGGCACCACGTGCCACTGCCGAGCGCCACCCGGCGATCATGCCGGAACGTAAAGACGCCCGGAGACGTCAGGCGGAAAATTGCGTCGACGTCGGGATTATCGTTGGCAAGCCCCTGCTGCACCGGACAATCCTGCGCGCGATTCTGCAAACGTGTGAAATCTGGCACCGGTGTGTGGATTGCATCCAAGGGCAATCCTCGAGGCCAAATCAGATCATCGGAGAAATAACGGTAGACGTTGAGCCATCCAGCACCCTCGACCGCCGGTACATCAACACGGCGCCTGCGCGGTGACCAGAATG
>JBAVMB010000081.1:0-1897 GCA_049689615.1 Allostellaceae bacterium | reverse complement strand
CTCCAGATGGATCCAGTGGGACGCGGCCATTTTCGCGGTTCGTCGTTAAGTCATGCTTAAAATGGGTGCCACCGACGGATCGGCCGATAGCCTGTCGTAGCGGGTTTTTCTTGGATTACCGCGCCTTTCGGGGGGTTTAATGTTTGATTTAGTTAAAATTGTTTACGATTTGTTGGTTACTGCCCCATGCCGAATTGACGCACCCGATCCGACCGTGCCCCCGCCTGGCGTAGCTAGAATTCCTTGCCGAGCCAGCGGTCGATCGAGTAGCGCCCGCCGCCGCGGAAGAAGATCGCCAGGAACAACAGCCACCACAGCAGGGCGTATTCGATCCCCTTGTTCGTCCAGAAGTAGCCGAAGTGCCATTGGAACCAGACGATGACCACGCCCATGTGGATCAGCAGGATCAGCGCGGCGAGGCGCGTGAACAATCCGATCATTAGGCAGAACGCGCACACCGATTCCGCGAACACCGCGAGATAGGCCCAGCCCATCGGGTAGGGCACGCCCATGACTTTGTCGATGTAAGGCGCGAGCGTATTCCAGCTGAAGTTCGTCAGCTTCTGGATACCGTGCGGCAACAGCACCGCGCCGGCGGGCCGGGAAAGATCAAACGGCTGCGGTCGACGATCCCTCGGGTCATTGCTATCCCCGTTGATGATGGGTCAATTCAGCTCGGTCTCGGGCGCAGCGTAGCACTGCGCCGCTGGGTGCAATTCATCACATCGGCGTTAGGAGACGGGCTGCGGCCGCCGGTCAGTGGGCGACGCAGGTGAACGTAGCGCGCACCGGGATCAACAGTGGGCAGGCGACAATGTCGATGCCCTGGTCGACTAGCAGAGGCGTTTCGCCCTTGTTGCATTCTTCGGCGGCGATCGCCTTGACCTGATCGGGTCCGGTGGCGAGCCGGCTATAGCACACCGACACCGGCGCATCGGCCGGGCTTGCGCCCGCCGCCGTTACCATTTGCTGCGATGTCTGCTGCCGCTGACCGCCGGGTCCAAGGTTGGGCGTTTGGGTTTCGAACGGCGCAAAGGCGCTGCAGCCAGCGAGCGCCAGCGCGACGAACGTGACAACGATGTGCCGTGCGCGGATCAATCCGCTTGGTCCTTCGCCGATGCTGTGGCTTGGCGGAGTATAGCGCCCGCAGATGTACACGCCAGCATCCGGGATTTGCTCCTTGACGCGGCCGCCGAACCGTCCGGATACTACGGCCGATTCCAAGGGGAGCCCCGCCGACAGGGGCTGAGACACCGCGGGACGGCGCGGGAACCCTTTGAACCTGATCCGGATCGTACCGGCGTAGGGACAGGAACTCGCTCACGCGCCCCTCCGCAGACCGATCCCGCAAAGTTGCGTGCGAAGGAGGCGTCCCATGCCGGAAGGCACACTGAGCCAGAATTTCAAAGTTTCGACCGGACCGCTGCCGGCATCACGCAAGGTCCACGTGCCGGGCGAGCGCCATCCGGGTCTGCGCGTCGCGATGCGCGAGATCGACCTGACCGCGGCGGCCAAGGAGCCGGCGGTACGCGTCTACGATCCGTCGGGGCCATACACCGATCCGGCGGTCGCCATCGACATCCGCCTCGGCTTGGCGCCATTGCGCGAGGCCTGGATTCGCGCCCGCGGCGATGTCGAAGAGCAATCGGGCCGCGCCGTGCGGCCGGAGGATAACGGTCTCAAAGCCGGTGAAGTGAGCGCCGTGCCGGTGTTCGACCGCGCTGGCCGGCTGCCGCTGCGCGCCAAGGCCGGCAAGGCGGCGACGCAGCTCGCCTATGCCCGCGCCGGCGTCGTCACGCCCGAGATGGAATACATCGCGGTGCGCGAAAATCTGGGCCGTGCCCGCGCCGCCGAAGCGAAATACCGAGGCGAGAGTTTCGGCGCCGCGGTTCCGGCC
>JBAVMB010000080.1:0-1831 GCA_049689615.1 Allostellaceae bacterium | reverse complement strand
GTTGTCGGCCAGAAGGTGCAAAGCTTGCGCAGCGATCTCAACCGGTTGAAAGGCGACGTCGCCCAGCGCGAACAGGATCTCGCCACCGCCCGCGCCTCGGTCCAGCGCGACTCGCAGGCCTATTTCGGCACTGTGGCGCAGATCAATTCGCGCCTGCAAACTGGCACGACGCCGGGCAACCCGAACCTCATCGCCGAATGGAATCAGGCGCAAACCTCGCTTGACCGGATCAACGGTGATATCGGCCAGCTCAACCGCATTTCAACCCAGACGGCGGCGGATTCGTCGTTCGCGTCGTACCTGACCAACGCAACCCAGGCAGCGTTCTCGCTGCAAGGCGCGGTCGAGGAAGACCATCGCCAGCTCACTGCGATCCAGAGCGAGGTTGATGCGACGACCGTCAAGCTCGATGGGTTGCTGAACAACGTCAGCGACGAGATCACCCGGCAGAGCAACTATGTCGCCAACGAACGTGACAACCTCGTGACGCTGTCGCAGGCGATCAAAAACGGCCGCCTCTTCGGGCCCAGTCTGGCGAGTCGCGCCTTCGCACCGACGCCGGTGGCGCGCACGCCGCTGCCGGCGCGACGCACCGAGGCCGCGCCGCAAGCGAGCGCGACGGCTGGCAATCGGCCGCTCGTCGTGATCCGGTTCGACCGGCCCAACGTGTCCTACGAAGAGGCGCTCTACACCGCGATCAGCCGCGCGCTCGAGCGCAAGCCGTCGGCTACATTCGAGCTCGTTGCCGTGGCGCCGAGCGCGGGTACGGCGGCGCAGGTCGCGGTCAACTCGAACGCCTCCAAACATAACGCCGAAGACGTGATGCGCTCGCTGACCAACATGGGCCTGCCGGCCGACCGCGTGACTCTGTCTGCGACGACGAGCGGTGACATTCACAACAACGAAGTCCGCATCTACGTCCGCTGACCGGCGCGGCTAGGCGGCGTCGGTTCGACGCGCTATCGTGCGCCATGACCGCACCGCAGCCTTACACCAAGACATTTCCGGTTTCGTGGGAAGAGCTGCATCGCAACGCGCGCGCGCTCGCCTGGCGGCTGCTCGACCTCGGGCCTTGGCATAGCGTCATCGCCGTAACGCGCGGTGGTCTGGTTCCGGCCGCTATCGTCGCGCGCGAACTCGATGTGCGGCTGGTCGACACCGTCTGCGTCGCCAGCTATGACGATCGCGATCAGGGACCGGTCACGGTGCTGAAGACTGCCGCCGGAGACGGCGCCGATCATCTGATCATCGACGATTTAGTCGATACCGGCCGCACCGCCGAAGTCGTACGCCGGCTATTGCCCAAGGCGCATTTCGCCACGATCTACGCCAAGCCCAAGGGTCGGCCGTTGGTCGACACCTTCAGTACCGAGGTAAGCCAGGATACCTGGATCCTGTTTCCCTGGGACATCGAGCCACAATTTGCGCCGCCGATCGTGAACGCGCGCGGCGCCAGGCGGTGAGCGCGCCCGACTATCCGGTCGTGACCGTGATGCCCGGCCGGCACAAGCGCGCCGAGCAGGGGCATCCCTGGGTCTATTCCAATGAAATCCAGATGGACAAGGCGGCCAAGGCGCTGCCGCCGGGAAGCCTGGTGCGCCTTACCGCTGCGTCGGGCAAGCCGCTCGGCCTGGCGACATTCAATCCACATGCGCTGGTGGCGGCGCGCATCGTCGATCGGGATCCGGCCGCCGTCGTCGACCGCGCCTTCATCGCCGGCCGGCTCCAAGCTGCGATCGCCTTGCGCCAGCGGTTCTACTCCGAACCCTTCTATCGCGCCGTCCACGCCGAAGCCGACGGCCTGCCCGGTCTGGTCATCGATCGCTTCGGT
>JBAVMB010000079.1:0-4039 GCA_049689615.1 Allostellaceae bacterium | reverse complement strand
GGGGCAAGGATCTCGGCAACGGCCATCTCACCACCGACAACGTCAATTTCCGCGGCCGCCCGGTGGCCCGCTGGATTTCGATCTATGGCGAAGACGCCAAACCCGACATCGAGGCGATCCGCCGCGAGCTGGTCGCGCGCTTGGGCGAGGAACGCGCCGCGCGCATCGCCGACACCAACCGCAACCTCATCGTCTTTCCCAATCTCGCGCTCAACGACGGCTCGTCGGTAACCGTGCGCACCTTCTTTCCGACCGCGCCCGACCGCATGCACGTCACTGCTTGGTGCCTCGGCCCTGCCGAGGAGACGCCGACACAGCGCGCGCGGCGGCTCGATGCCTTCCTCACCTTCTACGGTCCAGGCGGCTTCGCCACACCCGACGACATTGCCGCGCTCGAAGCGGTGCAGCAAGGCCTCGCGGCCTGGCGCGAAGTCGGCTGGTCCGACATGTCGCGCGGCATGGCCAAGCCAGCCGACGCGCAGCTCAACACCGACGAAGGCCACATGCGCGTCTTCTGGCGGCGCTGGAGCGAGCTGATGGACCGTGCCGGATGAGCGATCGACGCAACACCGCAAGCGCGACACGCGAAGAGGTTGAGGAGTTCCTCTACCGCGAGGCCGCGCTGCTCGATGCCTGGCAGCTCGACGAGTGGCTCGCACTCACCACCGCGGATTGCGGCTATTACGTGCCGCCCAACGACAAGCCCGATTCCGACCACCGGTCGACGCTTTTCACCGTCGCCGACGACCACGCGCGGTTGGTCGAACGCGTCAAACGGCTCAAGGATCCGAGCGCACACGCCGAATATCCACCGTCGCGTACGCGGCGCATGATCGCCAACGTGCGCATTGCCGGTGCCGACGGCGACATCATCGACGTCGCGGCCAATTTCGTCGTCTACCGCTTGCGCCGCGGCGGCGACCGGCGCGAATTCGTCGGCCATTACCGATACAAACTGCGGCGCGAGAACGGCGCCCTCAAGATCGCCGAACGCCGTGCCATCCTCGACGGCGAAGAGCTCGGCGCCTTGGGCGCGGTGAGCTTCATCCTCTAGCAACCGGCAGCGTTAACCCCCTGCTCCACCAGCGGTTTTGCCGCTTGCACGGCTGCGATCTTGCTGTATAGTCCGCCGCCTCCTTGCCGGCTTTGCCGGCTAGGCCCGGGCGGCTGATGCTCGATCCTCGACCAGCGCCGGGCCGCGAACAGCCATAAGGAGCTTGGATGCCGTTCTACGAAAACGTCTTTATTGCGCGTCAGGACGTCTCGTCCTCCCAGGTCGAGACCCTGACCGAGACCTTCGCCAATCTCGTCGCCGAGCATGGTGGCAAGGTCACGAAGCGCGAATATTGGGGCCTGCGCAACCTCGCCTACCGCATCAAGAAGAACCGCAAGGGCCATTACGTCCTGCTCAACCTCGATGCCCCGCCGGCTGCGGTGCACGAGCTCGAGCGCAACATGCGCATCAACGAGGACGTGCTGCGATACCTGACCGTGCACGTCGAGGCGCTCGAGGAAGGGCCTTCGGCGATGATGCAGGCGCGCTCGCGTGGCGAAGAGCGCGAACGCGAGCGCAGCCGCCGGTTCGATCGTGACGGACGCGATAGCGCACCCGCCGAAGCCGAAGGAGGCGAAGCATGAGCGACGAGATTCGCGGCGGCGATCGCGGCGATCGCGGCGACCGTAGCGGCCGCCCGCAGGCGCGCCGGCCGTTCTTCCGCCGACGCAAATCGTGCCCGTTCTCGGGCCCGCACGCGCCGAAGATCGACTACAAGGACGTCAAGCTGCTGCAACGCTTCGTGTCGGAGCGCGGCAAGATCGTGCCGTCGCGCATCAGCGCGGTGTCGACATTGAAGCAGCGGGAACTGGCGCAGGCGATCAAGCGCGCCCGCTTCCTCGGGCTCCTGCCCTACAGCCTGCGTTGACGGAGACGAGACGATGATGGAAGTCATCCTGCTCGAGCGCGTCGAGAAGCTCGGCCAGATGGGCCAGGTGGTGAAGGTGCGGCCCGGCTTTGCACGCAACTACCTATTGCCGCAGAAGAAGGCGCTGCGCGCTACGAAGGAAAACCTGGCGATCTTCGAGAAACAGCGGGCGCAGCTCGAGGCGGCGAACCTGGTACGGCGCGGCGACGCCGAGCAGGTCTCACAGAAGCTCAACGGCATCTCGGTGGTGATCATCCGCCAGGCCGGCGAAAGCGGTCAGCTCTACGGTTCGGTGACGGCGCGCGACATCGCCCAGGCGGTGACCGATGCCGGCTTCACCATCGGCAAAGGCCAAGTCACGCTCGACAAGGCGATCAAGACGCTCGGCCTCTATCCGATGCGGGTCCGTCTGCATCCCGAGGTCAGTATCCAGGTGACGGTCAACGTGGCGCAATCGGCCGAAGAGGCGGAGATGCAGGCCAAGGGCATCGACGTCACCAAGCGGGCGCTGGAAGCGCAGGCGGACGACGAAGCTACCGCAGCGGCGAAAGACGTTGTGCCGGAAGCCGAAGCCGAGCCCAAGAAGGCGAAAGCGAAGGCAAAATCTGCCGACGACGAGGCGGAGGCCAAACCGGCCAAAGCCGCCAAGGCGTCAAAAGCCGACAAGGCCGAAAAGACCGAGAAAGCCGACAAGCCGAAGCGCGAGAAGAAAAAGGGCGCCAAGGAATAGCCTCGCCTGCGCCTGCCGTGCGAGGCTCCGGCAACGGAGGCGCGGCGATGCGAAGCGTGACGTTGCCCGGCGGCGAGTCCGTGTCTGCGCTGGGTCTCGGCACCTGGATGATGGGCGAGCGCGGCGCGGACGAGCCTGAAACCGTCGCCGCGCTCCAGCGCGGCATCGATCTCGGCATGACGCTTATCGACACCGCCGAGATGTACGGCGATGGCGGCGCCGAAAAGCTGGTCGGCCAGGCGATCAAAGGGCGCCGCGATCAAGTCTTCGTCGTCAGCAAAGTCCTACCGTCGAACGCGTCGCGCGCCGGCGTCACCGCCGCCTGTGAGCGCAGCTTGAAACGCCTCGGCACCGACCACATCGATCTCTATCTTCTTCATTGGAGCGGCAGCGCACCGTTGCACGAGACCGTCGCCGGCTTCACGGCCCTGCGGCGTGCCGGCAAGATCCGCTATTGGGGCGTTTCGAACCTCGATCTCGACGAGATGGAAACATTGTGGGCCGCGCCCGGCGGCAACGGCTGCGCCGCCAATCAGTTGCTCTATAACCTCGCCCGCCGTGGCATCGAATGGGATCTGATGCCAGCGTTGGCCGAGCGCGGCACTGCTATCATGGCCTATTCGCCGCTTGAGCAGGGCCGGCTGCTGGGCAACCGCGAGCTCAAACAGGTTGCCGCCGCGCGCGGTGCCATGCCGGCGCAAGTAGCGCTGGCTTGGCTGCTACGAAAGCCCGGCGTCATCGTCATTCCGAAAGCCGCCAACCTTGCCCACGTCGCCGAAAACCTCGCTGCGGCCGAAATCGTGCTGACGGACCTAGAACTGGCGGCGCTGGACCGCGCTTTTCCGCCACCGCACAGGAAAATGCGGCTCGCCATGCTTTAAACGGGCTTGTATCCGGACCGCGGATTGCCAGAAAATCCCCAAAACCGGCAAAAACCACCGGGGAAGGCATGACTGTCGGGTTGTTGCTGCGTCACCTCGTCCGCCGAGGCACCCTGCGGGTCATCGACGCGACCGGCAAGATGCGCGTCTATTCCGGCACGCCGGGTCCGACGGTGACTTTTCGCCTACATGACCGACAGATTGAATGGCAGCTACTGTTCAACCCGCGCATGATGCTGGGCGAAGCCTATATGGACGGCCGCCTCACGCTCGAAGACGGCGCCAGCCTTTACGATTTGCTCGACTTCCTAGGCACCAATATAAGCCTGGCGCCGAAAACCGCGCTGACGCCGCTCTATAATGGCTTTGGCCGCGCGTTTCGTGGGCTCCAGCAATGGAACCCGGTCAGCCGGTCGCGCCGCAACGTCGCGCATCACTACGATCTGGCGGATGCACTCTACGACATCTTCCGCGACCGCGACCGGCCATACTCCTGCGCCTATTTC
>JBAVMB010000078.1:0-2373 GCA_049689615.1 Allostellaceae bacterium | reverse complement strand
CCGTCGACCGACCAGCACACGGTGAAGCCGTGGTTCGACGGCAAGCTCGATTTCGCGCCGCCGGTGAAGAACCTGGCGGCCGAGGGGTTCCCGCTCGAAGGCGGCCGCCTCGACTACCTTGCCGGACGGCGCGTGGCGGCCATGATCTATGGCCGCGCCAAGCACGTGATCGACCTGTTCGCTTGGCCCGAAGCCGGTGCCGACGCGCCGCCGACGGTGATGGAGCGCGACGGCTACACGATCGTGCGCTGGCGCCGGAACGGCATGGCGCTGTGGGCCGTGTCGGACGTCGAGCGCGACCAGCTGGTGGATTTTGCCGAGCGCTGGCGGGCGGCGCCGTAGCGCCGCGTTATTTCAGCGCGTCGGTGTACGGGAAGATCAGATCCCCGGTCTTGTATTCGGCGGGCCACACGACGACGTCGTGCTTCGGATCTTCGAGCTGGCCGATGTCGTTGCCCGTCAGATGCTGCCACTGGCTGAAAACGTAGCGCGGCTTCGCCCACTCGCCGTCGGCGTTGAACCGCACCTCGCCGACCACGGTCGAAAAGCCGTGGCTGTGCATGTATTGCGCGAGCTTCTGGTGGTCGAGGCTCTTGGTGCCTTCGACCGCCTGCGCCAGCACCTGGCCAGCGGCGTAGCCGAACGGCACGAAGCCGTAGCCGAGCGGATCGATGCCGCCGTGCTGCTTGGCGATCGCCTGGTAGCGCTTCAACAGGTCGCGCGAGCCGGGGAAGTTGAAGGCGGGTACGAAGTCTTCGTGGAACAGGATGCCATTCATCAGCGGTCCCATTTGGACTTTCAACGGCGTCGCAAGGAGCCCGATCATCGTGCCGCCGAAAATCTTGGTCTTGAGTCCGATCTCGCGCGCAGCGTGGACGATGCCGACGGTGTCGGGCGGATAGTAGGCGACGAAGACGATGTCGGGGTTGGTCGCCTGGACCGCGCGCAGGATCGGCGTGAAGTCGGTGGTCGGCGGCGGATAGAGCTTGTCATAGACGATCGTCAGGCCGGCCTTATTGGCGTTGTCGCGCGCGCCATCGACCGAATTCTTGCCGAATTCGGCGTCGATGCCGAGCAGCGCGACGGTCTTGACCTTGGGCTTCAGCGACGCGGCGATGTCGAAGAATCCCGACGAGAAGGCGTGCACCGGGTCGGGACCGAGCGGCACCATCGCGAAATACTGGTTGTAGTGGTACTGGCGGTTGACCGCGGTCGCCAGCATGCTGATTGTCGTCAGCTTGTGCTGAATCAGCAGCGGCATCGCCGCCGCCATCAGGTTGGTGCCGTAGGGGCCAAGCAGCAGGTCGACATGGTCGACGTCGATCAGCTTGGTGTAGATGCCGGGATCGTTCGCCGGCTGCGTCTGGTCGTCGTAATAGACGAGCTCGACCTTGCGGCCGAGCAGGCCGCCTTTGGCGTTGACGTCATCGCGCCAGATCTGCAGCGCGACCAGCAATTGCTTGCCGTTGGGCGCGTTGGCGCCGGTCAGGCCCAGCGCGAAACCGACCTTGATCGGCTCGGCGGCCAGCGCGCCGTGCATGGTTAGGAGTGCCAGCGCCGCGGCCGCCAGCGCGTGTCTCAGACTGCGCCACATCGCGATTTCCCCCTTGCTTGTTCCCGGCTTCGTCGGCCGGGTCGGCTCGGCTCTTTTTTTTACCATGCGCCTGCCCCCGTCCCAAGACCCGGCCCAATTGCGCGGCTTTCCGGCCACGCCGCAAAATCGCCTTAAAACGGATTCACAGTTCCGTCATGTCAGCGCCGTCCCCGATCTGTTGTCGCTGCCCATGACGCTCGCCGATCCGACCTCACGCCCAGCGCGGCCGCTGCTCGCCGGGCTCGAAGTTCTTCTGGTGGAGCATGAAAGCGCGGCGGTCTTCGTCGTCGAAGACATGCTGTTCAACCTGGGCGCGGCGACGGTGTGGCATGCCGCGAACGTCGACGACGCCTTGGCACTGCTGCGCGACCATCGTCCGGGCATCGCCGTCGTCGATGTCAGCCTCGCGGGCGAGCCGGCCTATCCGGTCGCCGAGCGGCTGCAAGCGGCGGCGATTCCGTTCGTCTTTGTGGCCGGGTACAGCGGCGACGGCATCAAGCGCCGCTGGTCGGATCAGGTCACGGTGCAGAAACCTTTCCGTCCGGCGGCGCTCGCCGCCGCGTTGCGCGCGGCGCTCGATGCCAAGCGCACGCCGCCAGCCGCCAAGGCCAACTAGCGCACCACCGCATCCCAGCCGAAGGCAATGCGTCGATAGCTCAGCGCCTCGGCCAGATGTACGCGGCTAATGCCGTCGCTGGCGTCGAGATCGGCGAGCGTACGCGCGACGCGCAGCACGCGGTGATAGCCGCGCGCCGACAGCTTCAAACGCTCCGGCATTA
>JBAVMB010000077.1:0-4410 GCA_049689615.1 Allostellaceae bacterium | reverse complement strand
GCCAGCAGCTGCGTCACTTCCTGGACTCGAGCGTCGCTTACCAGAACTGCAGCCAACTCCGTCGGATCTACGTCGACGATCCGAGCCCACTCCGTGCTACCGGATCTTCCGGGCAGGCGAATAAAAGTTGAAAGCCGCCGGTAGGCTGTATGCGACATGGACTGAAGCAGCTCTTCATCGGTTTCAACGACGTAGTGTCCGGCAGGCTGAACGTCGTCCACTCCGCTGAGCCTGAACGGGTGCAAGAATGTAACGGTGTTGCTGCTCGTTCGCATGGTCATGTGCGTCCGTGATCCTCGATCCTTCGATGAACATCCGAAGGCAAATTACTGCCGGAATCGTGAACCTGCCGCGTTGTCCGACATTACGCTGCACGACAAACTTTGTGGAACCGCGTGCCGACTCGGATACTCGATCGGCTCTTTGTCCGGCCAGGGTGGAGACCTAGGTCGTCCGGCTTCTGCGTGCCACGGCGAGGGAGGGAAACCCTGCACTAAGCGTCCGTTATACGTGGCGTGCGGCGGAATGAATAACAAGGTGTCTTGGGAAAATCGTTTTTGATCTGCGATAGGCGCTTCGGTAACGATAGCGACAGATACAGCACAGACAAATCTCGTGTCATACGGGCTAGCTCGCCATGACGCTGGCCTAACAACTTCAGGCGCTATTGCTTATCGACAAGGCCGTCGACGAGCGCTTGCGCCTCGCGCTGGATCCGCTGCAGATGATCCTGGCTGCGAAAACTCTCGGCGTAGATCTTATAGACATCCTCGGTGCCAGAGGTCCGCACGGCGAACCAGCCGCTCTTCGCGACCACTTTGATCCCGCCGATTGGCTGATCGTTGCTGGGCGCCCTGGCGAACTTCGCCTCAATCGGCTCGCCGGCAAGTTCCGTGGACTCGACGCGCTCGGGCGCAAGAGTTTTCAAGACGGCCTTCTGGGCCGATGACGCTGGCGCATCGATGCGCTTATAGAACGAGACACCCAGATCGCGCGTAACATCGCCGTAGATTCGGCTTGGATCCTTGCCAAGGCGTGCGGTCATCTCGGCGGCGAGAAGGCCCATGACAAGGCCATCCTTGTCCGTCGTCCACACCGAGCCGTCGCGGCGCAGGAACGTGGCGCCCGCGCTCTCCTCGCCGCCGAAACCGAGCGATCCATCGATCAGGCCGGCGCTGAACCATTTGAACCCGACGGGAACCTCGACGAGGCCGCGGCCAAGCTTTTTGACCACGCGATCAATCATCCCGCTGCTGACGACGGTCTTACCAACGGCGCTATCGGCGCGCCAGTTTGGTCGGTTTCCGTACAGATAAGAGATCGCGGCGACAAGATAGTGGTTCGGATTCATCAGCCCGCTTGATGGGCATACGATGCCATGGCGATCGGCATCGGTGTCATTGGCGAAAGCGATATCGAATTTTCCGCGCAAGCCGACCAGCCGTTCCATCGCATAGGACGAAGAGCAATCCATTCGGATCTTTCCATCCCAATCTACCGTCATGAATCGAAAGGTCGGATCGACAGTGTCGTTCACCACGGCCGCCGCAATCTTGTAGCGCTCAATGACTGGTGCCCAGTAATGCACGGCGGCGCCACCCAGCGGATCGATGCCGATACTTACGCCGCTTGAACGAATCTTCTCCATATCGACGACATTCGCGAGATCGCTCACGTACGGCGTGACGTAATCGTAAGTATGGACGCAGGATGCTTTGCGTGCGCGCGCTAAAGGAATGCGACGCACGCTATCGAGTTTTCGTGCAAGGAAATCGTTCGCAGTCTTTTCGATCCAGCCGGTGATGTCGATATCGGCCGGGCCGCCATTCGCCGGATTGTACTTGAAGCCACCGTCTTGTGGCGGATTGTGCGACGGCGAAATGACGATGCCATCGGCCAATCCTGTCCTGCGTCCCTTGTTGTAGGTCAGGATCGCATGCGAGATGACGGGCGTCGGCGTATATCCACCGCCGGCGTCGATCATCGTCTCGATGCCGTTGGCCGCGAATACTTCCAAGGCGCTCGCGAACGCCGGCTCCGATAGTGCGTGCGTGTCCATGCCAACGAACAATGGTCCGTCGATCCCTGCGCGATGCCGACAAAGACAGATGGCCTGGGCGATCGCCAGGATATGCGCCTCGTTGAACGCGCAATCGAATGCCGAGCCGCGGTGGCCCGAGGTGCCGAAGAACACGCGCTGCGCCAGGATCGCGGGATCGGGCACTGCAGCGAAATAAGCCGTCACCAATCCCGGCACATTGACAAGCATCGACTCCGGGGCGGGTTTTCCCGCCAGTGGACTTATCTGGGCAGTCAATTTATTGCGGCTTTCATCCCAGGATGAGCGTCACGCTATGGCTTGCGCCGTCATCGGTCACCGGGATCAATGCGGGTGTTCTCGACAACATCTCTCCGTCAAGTTTGATCGCCAGAACGCCGCGAGAGATGCCCAACGGATTCTCGACGCGGATATCGTAGCGCGCGCTGCCGTGGCGGAACGAAATTTCGTAGCCGGGCCACGTCTTGGGAATACAGGGGTCAATGAGAAGATTGCTGCCCTGCAATCGGAAGCCGAGAATGCCCTCAAGCGCTACGCGATAGATCCATCCCGCCGATCCGCTGTACCAAGTCCAACCTCCGCGCCCAACATGTGGCGGCACAGAATAGATGTCGGCACTGACGACGTAGGGTTCCACCTTATAACGATGAATGCTTGAAGGGTTATTGGCGTGATTAATCGGATTGAGCAACGACAACAATTCGAACGCCCTGTCGCCGTCGCCGAGCCGGGCATAGGCCAACGCCAACCAAGCCGCAGCATGGGTATATTGCCCGCCATTTTCGCGAATGCCGGCGGGATAGCCTTTGATATAGCCGGGGTCGGGCCCAGCGTGATCGAAGGGGGGCGTGAGGAGTAGCGCCAGCAGATCGTCGCGTCTCACAAGGTATTTGTCGGCCGCCGCCATAGCGCGCTGGGCACGTCCAGGCTCGGCGGCGCCCGAGATTACGCTCCACGATTGCGCGATGGAATCGATGCGGCATTCGCTGTTCGAAACCGATCCGAGCGGCGTGCCATTGTCGAAATAGGCGCGGCGATACCAATCGCCGTCCCAGCCGTGCTGTTCCAGTGCGCCCTTCAGGGCGGTCGCGTGTTCCAGCCAGTCATGCGCGCGGCCATCGCGTCTCCGCTCCGCGAGCCGCGCGAATGTCACCAACGTCGCATGGAGGAACCACCCAAGCCATACGCTTTCGCCCTTTCCGCCTTCGCCGACGCGATCCATCCCATCGTTCCAGTCGCCGGTTCCCATGAGCGGCAAGCCATGCGCACCGGTAGCGAGGCTCGTATCGAGCGCCAGTGCGCAATGCTCGAACACGCTTGCCTGCTTTGTGGAAGTTACCGGCTGAAAGAACGCGTCATGCTCACCATCACGAAGGACAGGCCCGTCGAGGAACGGAACTATCTCATCGAGCACCGCGAGATCGCCGGTGACCCCGACATAGTGTGCGGTGACATAAGCAAGCCATATCCGGTCGTCGGTGATGCGCGTGCGAATGCCACGGCCCGTTTCAGGTAGCCACCAATGCTGTACATCGCCCTCAGCAAATTGTCGCCCCGCCGCGCGCAGCAGGTGGGCGCGTGTCAGATCTGGTCGCGATACACATAGCGCCATCACGTCCTGAAGTTGATCGCGAAAACCATACGCGCCGCTTGCCTGATAGAATCCAGTCCGCGCCCACACTCGGCAGGACAGAGTCTGATAAGGCAGCCAGTGGTTCATGAGGATGTCCAGCGTACGGTCCGGGGTTTTCACCTGGATCGCGCCCGTGACATCATCCCATTGCTTGGTGACGGCAGCGTAGACCGCATCGAGATCGGCGGCGCGGTATTTGGCGATCAAGGATTGCGCCTCTACACGGCTCGCCGCCTCCCCTAGGAATAAGACCACCTCGACCGTGCCGAGCGCCCCCAGCACCACGCGAGTTTGTAGCGCGCTACAAGGATCGAGCCCGGCGCCGACGTGACAGGAAAGTTGCGCGCCCGGTGTCAATCCCAGGGGCCGATCGAGTGTGCCGTCGCGCCCAATGAATTCTGTGCGGTCACCGGTCCAGGTCGCTTGCTGCCCAGCCAGATCGACGAACGCGACCTGTTCGCCGAATTCGTTGCTCCACGGATTCTGAGCGAACATGGCACCAGTTTTTGGGTCGATCTCGGTCACGACGAAAGGTGCTGTCGCAGTCCGCGAGGCGCCGAGCACCCACTCCACATACGCCGTGACCGAAAGGCGACGAACGCGCCCCGATTGATCGGTGAGCTTGAGCCGCGAAATCTTGATCGCGTCGTCGACTGGAACATATTGCAGCAGTTCGATCGCTACAGCATGCGCGTGATGCTCGAAGCGGCTGTAACCC
>JBAVMB010000076.1:0-8712 GCA_049689615.1 Allostellaceae bacterium | reverse complement strand
GTATCCATGAAGCGAACGGCGAATTCCAACGCATAGGGTGAAACCTTTCCCAATGGGCCAAAGCACGGCTCCCCGAGCGGGTGGGCCGCCTCACCGAACTCAAGATTCGTGCCATCGTGCAAACCCCCGCCCGATGCGGGATTCCAAGCGAATTGCCTTGTGGATAAGCGGGTTCTGCCCGATTTTTAGTCAGCATTATTGATGCTGATTAAAATTTAGGCGAGCAGGCTTCGGCTCAAGAAATCGCGCGATTAGCGCAGAACCAAAGCAGCGAGCAAGGCCAACCCGAGGATCACGGCAACGCCTTGCCAGAATCGCAGCGGCGCGCGCTCGAGCACGGTCTGCGGCCGCCGTGCGGACGTCGCCATCCACGCCGGACCGGCTTCCATCTCGCCGGCGAATTCGCTCATGTCGCGAAACCGCTCGGCAGGATCGCGGGCGACGACGCGGTGCACGGCGAAACCGCCTACGCCATCGGCACCGACGGCGAATAGCCGGCCGATTGATCAAGTAAACCGGAGCGGGGCGATGGTCCCACCCCGGTATTTTTTGTGTTGTCCGGCAACGCCGCCCCGCCTGGACAGCGCGCAGCTTCCCCGCCATTGTCGCGCCGTGGCGCTAAAGGCGGAAACGCGTGTCGAAATCGCCGTGGTCGGCGGCGGCCTGGCCGGCGTCACCCTGGCGCTCGCCTGCGCCGCCGGCGGACTCGAAGTCGCGCTGATCGACCGTGTCGCGCTCGACACCATGCTGGCGCCGAAGTTCGACGGGCGCACCACGGCCTTGGCGCACGGCGCGAAGCAGGTGATGGCTGGTCTCGGCGTCTGGGACCATCTCGCACCGCACGCCGGCGCCATTCTCGAGATCCGCGTCGCCGACGGCGGCTCGCCGTTCTTCCTGCATTACGACCACGCCGATATCGGCGACCAGCCGCTGGGCTTCATCGTCGAGAACGGCCTGCTGCGCCGCGCCCTGTACGAGCGTGCGCGCAGCTTTCGTAACCTGCACTACATCGCGCCTGCTGGCGTGGCGCGCGTAAGCGACATCGGCGCCGCGGCGCTGGTCGAGTTCGACGACGGATCGCGCCTCAAGGCCGGTCTCGTCGCCGCCTGTGACGGCCGGAATTCGAAGTTGCGCCAAGACGCCGGCATCAAGTCGCTGACCTGGGATTACCGCCAGACCGCGATCGTCGCCTGCGTGGCGCACGAAAAGCCGCACCGCGGCGTCGCGGTCGAGCATTTCCGGCCGTCCGGTCCGTTCGCGATCCTGCCGATGACAGGCGATCGGTCGTCCATCGTCTGGACCGAAAGCCGCGAGCGCGCGCCACAGCTCTTGGATTTGCCGAAACAGCGGTTCGCCGCCGAGCTGCAACGCCGCTTCGGCGATTTCCTTGGTGCAGTCACGCTCGCTGGACCGGTTTGGTCCTATCCGCTGTCGTTCCTGCATGCCGAGCGCTATTCCGCGCCGCGGCTGGCGCTGGTCGGCGAAGCGGCGCACGCGATCCATCCGATCGCCGGCCAGGGGCTCAACCTGAGTTTGCGCGACGTTGCCAGCTTGGCCGAGTTGACTGTGGACGCGCGGCGGCTCGGCCTCGATGTCGGCGCCGCCGATCTCCTGGCACGCTACGAAGGTTGGCGGCGTTTCGATGCGGTGACGCTCGCCGCCGTCACCGACGGCCTGACGCGGCTTTTTTCCAACGATCTGAAAAGCGTCGGTCTGGTGCGTGATCTAGGTTTGGCTGCGGTCAACCGCATGCCGCGGTTGAAAAAGGCGCTGATGCGCCATGCCATGGGCGCCGGCGGCAACTTGCCGCGGCTGGTGCGCGGCGAGCGACTCTAGGAGCGGTCGTCGGTCTGTGCCGGCAGCATGCGGCGCAGCACGTTGTCGCCGAGAATGAAATGGTGGCCGAGCGCCGCCGCGACGTGCATCCCGACCAGGCCGAGCAGGACCCAGACGATATCGGAATGGAGTTCGCCGACGGCGCGTACCCAGCCGGCGCCGGCCGGCAGCACGGACGGTAATTTCACAGTCCAAAACAGCGTGATCGTCCAATTATGCGCCACGGCATCGGCCCAGCCGCTGAGCAGCAACGCGAATACCAGCAGATAAAGGACCACATGCGTCGCCTCGGCGGCGGCGATTTGCCAGCGCGGTCCCGGCTCCGGTGTTGGCGTGCCGGCGAATAGCCGCCATAGCGCGCGGATGACGATCGCCGCCAGGATGATGACGCCGATCGACATGTGCCAGTTGTTGAGGACGTCCGGCGGCGTCGTGCGCTTTGCGCCCGGCATCAGCCAACCGAGCGCGAGCTGCGCCACAATCAAGATGACGACGAGCCAGTGCAAAGATTTGGCGACAGGCGAATAGGTGGCAGCACGCATACGGACAGGCTCCGGATGATAGCTAGTTATGAACGGCGTGGCAGGATTCGGAGATGATCTAAATCAATTGTGGCGGCGATAGGGCTCAGCCGTAGCGCCGCGGCTCGCGCGACAGGCCCCGCTCGTCGAGTTCGGCGAGATAGGCGCGCCATTTTTTGTCCTGTGCGCGGCCGAGCTCGTAGAGATAAGTCCACGAATAGATGCCGGTGTCGTGCAGGTCGTCGAATTTGATGCGGATCGCGTAATTCCCGACCGGCTCGATCGCAAGGATACCGACGTGGCGACGGCCGGCGACGATCTGCTTCTGGTTCGGTGAATGACCCTGGACTTCGGCCGACGGGCTTTCGACGCGCAGATACTCCGCCGGCAGGCGAAAGGTTTCGCCGCTGTCGAAATCGACTTCGAGCACTTTGTCCGCCGGCTTGAGGCGGATTTCAACCGGCCAGGGCGATGCGTTCACGGCTGCGGTTTGGTTTTAAGGCGCGCTTTTTCTTCGTCTCGCAGCGGCCGCGCTTCATCGGCGAGCATGATCGGAATGCCGTCGCGGATCGGATACGCGAGGCCGGCTTCCGCGCTCAAAAGCTCCTGCGCGGCGCGGTCGTAGACCAGCGGCCCTTTGGTCAACGGACAGACCAGAATCTCGAGAAGTTGCGGATCGATGTCGGCCATGGCCATGCTCAATGTCGCGCCGTGGCAATTTCGGACGCCGACGCCAACAGCGCCATATCGACGAGCTTGGTCAACAGGCGCGCGCGCTCAGCGGGAGCGGCTTCGAGCAGCGCCTGCTTCTCGGCCGGCGCAAATGGTCCCATCATCGCCACGGCATCGACCAGACGCACTGCCGGCACCGAATTGGCAGCGGAAAGATCCGCCTTTATACGGTGACGGCGCAGAAACGGTGTCAGTTTCTCGACCAGCCGCGCGGCGTCGAAGCCCGGCAGCTCGACCTCGTCGGCGTCGCCGGCATAGCGCGACCAGTCGGGCCGGACGCGGCGGAAGAGCTCCGCCCTGGGTAGTTCCTCGGCGACATCGAAGCGCGATACTCCTTCGAGGTTGATGAGATAACGGCCGTCGCCGCTTTCGCGGAATTCGATGATGCGGCCGGCGCAGCCCGTCTTATAGGTCGGCGGATCGCCAGCGTCGCCCTTGCCTTCGAGCGGCTGGATCATGCCGATCATGCGGCCTTCACCGAGCGCGACGTCCGTCATCGCCAGATAGCGCGGCTCGAAGATGTTGAGCGGGAGCACCCCGCCGGGCAGGAGCAGCGCGCCGGTGAGCGGAAACAGCACCAGGCGATCGGGCAGTGTGGGCGCCGGATCGGTCATGCGAACAAGATCGCCGAAAGCCGGCGGCGGGCGGCCACCGTAAGCGGATCGGCGAGGCCGATCGCCTCGAAGAATTTCAGCAGCTGCCGGCGGGCCGCTTCTTCGTTCCAGGCGCGATCGCGCTTGATGATCTCGAACAGCTGGTCGATCGCTTTCTCGCGCTCGCCGGCGGCGAAGAGCGCCACCGCGAGATCGAGCCGCGCCTGATGGTCGTTGGCATCGGCGGCGAGCCGGGCTTCGAGCTTGCCGATCTCACCGGCCGCTTTCTGCCCGGTTTCGGCGAGTTCGAGCGCCGTCTTGGCTGCTGCGACATCGGCGTGGTTCGCCTGGTCGGCAGACACGCGCTCGAGCAACGCCTTGGCGCCGGCGATGTCCTTCTTGCTCAGCGCGGCACGCGCCAGACCGACCAAGGCGTCGAGGTTCTGCGGCTCGTGTTGCAGCACCTGGGTCCAGATGTTAACCGCACGTGCCGTGTCGCCGGCGGCGTTCGCCTCCTTGGCGAGCGCCAGCGCATCGGCGATGGGCGAAGGGGCTTCACCGCCGGCGAGCGCCGCCAGGCGCTGGACGAATTGCTTCACTTGCGCTTCGGGCAGGGCGCCGACGAAACCGTCGACCGGTCGGCCGTCCTTGAAAGCATAGACCGCCGGGATCGACTGGATGCGCATCTGCTGCGCCAACTCGGGATTCTCGTCGACGTTGATCTTGACCAGGCGCACCGCGCCCTTCGAGTCCTTCACCGCTTTTTCGAGCGCCGGGCCGAGCTGCTTGCACGGGCCGCACCATGGCGCCCAGAAATCGACGACGATCGCCGCCTGGGCTGAGGCGTCGATGACGTCGGTCATGAACGTGGCGGTCGAGCCGTCCTTGATCGCGGCGTCAACTGCGCCGCCGGGCGCCGGTCCTTTGCCGGGCTTGCCGATAATTGCGTCCATTGGGGTCCTTTCCGCCCAGATAAATGGCGGTGCGGCACAATAATGGCAAGGACCTTCCGGAATCAGGCGCGTTCCGGCCTCAGCACGATGGTCCGACGATCGGCGATGCCCCAGGCCGCCAGGCCGGCAGCCGTCAGCATCGCCGCCACCGCCGTCAACACGGCTGCGTGCACGCCGGCGACGATATGACCGTTGCCGGCAAAGGCACCGAACAGTGCGACGCCTATCGCGCCGCCGGCCTGACGCGCGGCATTGAGCACGGCCGCGGCGACGCCTGAGGCGGTCTTGTCGACTGCCGACAGGATGGTGGTCGTCATCGCCGGCACCGCCAACCCCATGCCAAGCGGGATCAGCGCAAAGCCGGGCAGCATGCGCCAATAAGGCGTGCCCGCTCCGAGTCCGAGCAGTAGTGCGAAACCGGCAGCACCGACCAGCGCGCCGGCGATCATCGGCCGGCGCGTGCCGGCACGACCCATAACCCAGCCGCTGGCGACATTCGAGACGATGAAGGTCGCGGTCAGCGGCAAATACGCCAAGCCGGCGGCGAAGGCGCAATAGCCGAGCACGCGCTGGAGATAGAGGCTGAGCACGAAAACGATGCCGTAATAAGTCAGGTTCGCGAGAACGCCGAAGCCGACTGCCGGACTGAAGCTCGGCAGACGGAAGAGACTTAGTGGCAACATCGGCGCAGGGCTGCGCGCCTCGCAGCGGACGAAAGCGATGCTGGCAATCAGCGCAACGGCGAAACCGCCCAGCACCAACGGATGGTCCGGGCCCAGCGGCCGCAGTTCGATGACGCCGCCAGTCAGACCGGTCAGTGCCATGATCGCCAACACTTGGCCGGCGAGATCGAGATGCGGTGCGCGCGGCGCGCGTTCGATTTCGTCGACGCGGGTGGTCAGCCACGCGCCCACAACGCAGATCGGCAGATTGACCAGAAAGATCGTTCGCCAGCTGCCGGCTGCGATCAGCAAACCGCCGATCAGCGGACCGGCGGCGATGGTGACGCCGCCTGCGGCCGTCCATAGGCCGACGGCACGCGCCCGCAGCCGGCCGTCGTGATGGCAAGCATGGTTGAGCAGCGCCAGCGAGGCCGGCAGCATTGCCGCCGCGCCGGCACCTTGCACCGCCCGCATCGCGATCAGCGCACCGGTGCCCGGCGCAAACCCACAGCCGAGCGAGGCCAGGGCAAACAGCGCAAGACCGGCGCGGAAAATTCGCCGCGCACCGAAACGGTCGCCGAGCACGCCGGCGCTCAACAGCAGCACGGCAAAGACCAATGCATAGGCGTCCACCACCCATTGCAGCATGTCGACCGGCGCGTGCAGTTCCGTCCCGATGCGCGGCAACGCGACGTTGACGATGGTGACATCGAGCTGGATCAGGCCGAAGCCGAGGCTGGCGGCCGCAAGCGCGGCGCCGACACCGCGCCCAACACCGCGCATGGAAGAAGCGTTTTCGTCGGTCATGCGCGCACGATAGAGACTGCGCGCGTCTGATTGTTTCACCCGCGGGTGAAACATTCCACGGCGTTGCCATATAGTGTGGACTCACGCCCATCCGCCGGAGCCGCTTATGGAAGCCAATGTCGCCGTGCCTGCCGCACTGATTGCCGATCCGGCGCGCGCCGCGATCCTGGTCGCGCTGCTCGACGGCCGCGCCCAACCAGCCACTGCGCTTGCCTATGCCGCCGGCATCTCGGCGCAATCGGCGAGCAACCATCTCGGCAAGCTGGTCGCCGGCGGATTGTTGAAGCTCCGCAGCGCCGGCCGGCATCGCTACTATTGCCTCGCCAACACCGAAGTCGCGCACGTGCTTGAAGGACTCGCCGGCCTCGCGCCGCCGGTGAAGAGCTTGGAAACGCCGCGCTCGCCTCAGGCGCGGCAATTGCGCGCGGCGCGCAGCTGTTACGACCATCTTGCGGGCAGGCTCGGCGTCGCGCTGGCGGACGCGCTGGTGCGGCAGCGCTGGCTGTCCGAAATCGCCAGCGACGACGAGCGCTACGTCATTACCCAAGAAGGCCGCGAACGATTCGCTGCGTTCGGCGTCGCGCTCGACGATCTGAAACCTGACCGTCGCGGCATGGCGCGCAAATGTCTCGACTGGACCGAACGCCGCAACCATCTGGCGGGACCGGCGGGTGTACGGATGTTGGCGCGGCTGACGGCGCTCGGCTGGCTCGAGCGCGGCAACGGGCCGCGGGGGCGCGGCATAAGGGTGACGCCAGCGGGAGTAACCGGGCTGCGCGAGCAATTCGGCCTTGTGGTTGACGAGGTCTCCGCGGTGGTACCGGCCGCCTTAAGCGCCGCTTAAGACCGACCCCGTAAACCAAGGCGGCTTCGCGGCTTGCAATGCCCGCCGGGGTTTTGCATGATCGCCGCCGTTCGGAGCGCGGGCGTAGCTCAGGGGTAGAGCACAACCTTGCCAAGGTTGGGGTCGAGGGTTCGAATCCCTTCGCCCGCTCCAGTTTCTTCTCAATCGCGGCGACGATCGCCGGCCAGCCGCCGCCATGCTTTGCATCGACAACGTCACCGTCCGTATTGCCGGCCGCGAGATCCTGGCCGGCGCTGGCGCCAATCTGCCCGCCGGACGGCACATCGGTCTGGTCGGCCGCAACGGCGCGGGCAAATCGACGCTGCTGAAAGTGATCCTCGGCGAGCTTGCAACCGACAGCGGCAACGTTTCGTGGCCGCGCGACTGGAAGATTGGCGCGGTGGCGCAAGAGGCGCCCGGCAGCGACGTCAGCCTGCTCGACACCGTGCTGGTCGCCAATCGCGAGCGGGCCGCGCTGATGGCGGCAGCCGAAACCGAAACCGACGGCCACGCGATCGGCGAGATCCACGCGCGGCTCGACGCGATCGGCGCCTATGCCGCGCCGGCGCGCGCCGCGAGCATCCTGTCGGGCCTGGGATTCTCGGCCGCAGAACAGGTGCGGCCGTGCGCCGAATTCTCCGGCGGCTGGCGCATGCGCGTGGCCCTGGCGGCGATCCTGTTCGCCGCACCCGACCTTTTGCTGCTCGACGAGCCGACAAATTACCTCGATCTCGAAGGTCTGCTCTGGCTCGAAGATTTTCTGCGCCGCTATCGCGGCACCGTGCTGATCGTCAGTCACGACCGCGATCTGCTCAACACGGCGGTCGATTTCATCCTCCATCTCGAGCACGGCAAGCTCACGCTCTACACCGGCGGCTACGATACCTTTGTCGAAACGCGCGCGGCCCAGCGCGCCAACCAAGCCGCCTTCGCCAAGAAACAGGAAGCCGCGCGCAAGCACATGCAGGCTTTCGTCGATCGCTTCCGCGCCAAGGCGTCGAAGGCGCGCCAAGCGCAGAGCCGCCTCAAAATGCTCGCGCGCATGGAAACGGTGGCGGTGCCGGTCGACGAGCACGTCGCGCCGATCCGATTGCCCGAGCCGCTACCGGCGAGCCCGCCACTCGTCACCATGGATCGGGTGTCGGTCGGCTACGAGCCGGGCAGGCCGGTGTTGGCACATCTGTCGCTGCGTTTCGATCCCGACGATCGCATCGCGCTGTTGGGCAAAAACGGCAACGGCAAGTCGACCTTCGCCAAGCTCCTCGCCGGCAAGCTTTTGCCGATGAGCGGCGAGCTCACGCGTGCGCGCAAATTGGTGCCCGGTTATTTCGCGCAGCATCAGCTCGAGGAATTGGACGGCAGCTTGACTCCGCTGGAGACGCTGGCGGAGCTCCGGCCCAAGCTGCCCGTTCAGGCACTACGCACGCAGCTCGGCGGCTTCGGTTTCTCCGCGACCAAGGCGACGACGAAGGTGGCGAGCCTATCGGGCGGCGAGCGCGCGCGGCTGATGCTGGCGTTGGCGACGCTCGATAAACCGAATCTGCTCATCCTCGACGAGCCGACCAACCATCTCGATATCGACGCACGCAGCGAGCTTCTGACCGCGCTCAACGATTTCGCCGGCGCGGTGATCCTGGTGAGCCACGACCGCAGGCTGCTCGAGGCGACGGCGGACCGGCTGATGCTGGTCGCCGATGGCCGCGTCGAGCCGTTCGATGGCGATCTCGACGATTACCGCCGTTTCCTGCTGTCGCCGGGCAACAC
>JBAVMB010000075.1:0-1991 GCA_049689615.1 Allostellaceae bacterium | reverse complement strand
CAGCCGCGCTGGTCGTGCACGCGCAGTTGCTCAGGACGATGCCGAGCGTGTTCGCGCTCTGCAGCTCGCTGTTCGCGCCGTTGTTCTGCTGCACATTGGTGAGGCCGATGCCATCGATGGCGCCGGTTTTGTTGGTGCCAACAGTGCCGGAGGCAGAGTTGCCCTCGACTTCACCGGCCTGGACCGACGCCGCAACCGCGGTGTTGGCAAGCAGGAAGGCGTTGTTGCTGCCGCCATCATTACCACCACCAGTGGCGTATGCGTTACTACCGTAGAAGCTCAGACCCACGACGAGGGCCGAAGCCGCAACCAGAAGATGCTTCTTATTCATACTGATCTCCTTGCGTTAGGGTTTCGGTCTAGCGACCGACCAAAAAAGCCGTCGAATCTCGCGTGGTGTCGCGCCCCGGGAGTCCTTCCGGCACGATCTCAGTCGCAAGACGCGTGCCACGCCCGGTCACAGCAAGAAGCGATGGATTCCCGCGGCGTTCGGCGCGCGCGGTGGCGCGGCGCGACGTGTTTTGTGTTCCAGCGCTGTGACGCGTGTGACATGCGGTGTGACACTGTGACACCGCGCCGGCGACACATCTGGTCGCGGCGCAACGCAACACACCGCGACGGAAATCGCGGTGTGGTTTCGGCGAGATTTGGAGGATCGAGAACGGTGCCGTTCAGACGGCGTCGGACACCGGCGCGATGCCGTGCTTCAACGCCCAGACCGCAGCCTGCGTCCGGTTGTTGGCGTGGATTTTCTGGAACACCGATTTCATCCGCGCCTTGACGGTGGACTCCGTGACCTGCAGCCGCGTCGCGATGGTGCGGTTGGAGTGGCCGGCCAGAAGATGGCGCAGGATCTGCTCGTCGAGCTGCGACAACCGCACGGCGCCGCGTTCGGTCATCGTTGCGCCGGGTTGCACGGCAGTGGATTCCTGGAAGATCTCGAACGGGAACATGCGCTCGCCGGCGACGATGAGCTCGAGCTGGCGCTTGAACACCAGCGGCCGGCTGATCTTCGACAGATAGCCGTCGAGATCGAGCTGCGAGCAGACCAGCCACCAATCCGGCGTCAACCGGTTGGACAGCAGGACGATCCGCGCGTGCGGGAACTGGTGGCGCAGCATGCCGAGTTGTTCGCGCCATTGGGGCAGATTGCCGTCGGCGGAGACGTCGACGACGAACAGCTCGGGCGCCTTGTCGTCGGCCATGGCCGGCGGAACTGCCGCGAGATCCTCGACCTCGATTGCGATCGCGAAGCCTGCGTCTTCGAGCACGAGCTTCAAGCCCTCGCGCTCGAGCGGCGCCGGCGAGATCACCGCGACGCGCGTCGGATGCGGATGCGCGATCGGCATTGGGCCAAGCGTCGGTCGCCGTGGCGACATTTGCTCACTCCCGCGTACTGCAAACATTTTCTCCTCACCTCGCGTTAGTGAATCACGCCGGTGGACGTGTGCGTGCTGTTGGGAACCGAGTTCATCACCGAGCTCGTGTAGAACGACAGCGCGGTTGCGCCGCATGGCATTGGAATGGGCGTACCGCCCGGCGGCGTCGACGTCGGCGGCGTGGGGCCGAACCTGGCGAATATGGTCGTCGGCACGGTATCGTTGGGCAGGAGCGCGGCGCCGCCTTGATCGCAGTCGGCATTGGTGTGGTTGGACCACGCGGTGTCGCTGTGATAGAGCCGGTCCGGACAGAGAAAACGCAGCGATACGTTGGCGCCTTCAGCGGCGTCGTTCGCCAGGGTTCGATCGCCCACCGACTCGGTGCCGATCGCATTGATCCGCGGATCCGGGCCGGCGCCGGGCAGAATATTCGCCAGCGCCACGATCAGGTTGTTGATGCCGGAGCCCGCGGGTAGGGCCATTTCCTCCTGGCTCACACTCGGGCCAAGACCATATGCCGCCGCGATTTGCAGCGAGCTGCCGGATCCGCCAAGCGCGTCGCCGTGCGGCGCGGCCGAGGCGACGCCGCCGAATGCGAGCGCGCCGGCCAGC
>JBAVMB010000074.1:0-3730 GCA_049689615.1 Allostellaceae bacterium | reverse complement strand
ATCGAAGGCAGCGCCGCGAAGCGCAAAGCCGCCTAAAGCCCCTTTCAAGGAGACATTTCAATGGCTGCTAAGGACGTCAAGTTCCACGGCGACGCGCGCGAGCGACTGCTCCGCGGCGTCGATATTCTGGCGAACGCGGTGCGCGTGACGCTCGGCCCCAAGGGCCGCAACGTCGTGCTCGACAAGTCGTTCGGCGCGCCGCGCATCACCAAGGACGGCGTGACCGTCGCCAAGGAGATCGAGCTCGCCGACAAGTTCGAGAACATGGGCGCGCAGATGATCCGCGAGGTTGCTTCCAAGACCAGCGACACCGCGGGCGACGGCACCACCACCGCGACCGTGCTGGCGCAGGCGATCGTACGCGAGGGCGTGAAGGCCGTCGCTGCTGGCCTCAACCCGATGGATTTGAAGCGTGGCATCGACAAGGCGGTCGACGCCGTCGTCGAGGACATCAAGAAGCGCTCGAAGAAGGTTTCGACCAACGACGAGATCGCCCAGGTCGGCACGATCTCGGCCAACGGCGACAAGGAAGTCGGCGAGATGCTGGCCAAGGCCATGCAGAAGGTCGGCAACGAGGGCGTGATCACGGTCGAGGAGGCCAAGAGCCTCGAGACCGAGCTCGACGTGGTCGAGGGCATGCAGTTCGACCGCGGCTATATTTCGCCCTACTTCGTCACCAACGCCGACAAGATGGTGGCCGAGCTCGAGGATCCGTACCTGCTGATCTTCGAGAAGAAGCTGTCGGGCCTGCAGCCGATGCTGCCGCTGCTCGAAGCGGTGGTGCAGTCGGGCAAGCCGCTGCTGATCATCGCCGAAGAGGTCGAAGGCGAGGCTTTGGCGACTCTGGTCGTCAACAAGCTGCGCGGCGGCCTCAAGGTCGCGGCGGTCAAGGCGCCGGGCTTCGGCGATCGCCGCAAGGCGATGCTCGAGGACATCGCGATCCTGACCGGCGGTCAGATGATCTCGGAAGACCTCGGCATCAAGCTCGAGAACGTCACGCTCGACATGCTCGGCAAGGCCAAGAAGGTGCGCATCGAGAAGGAAAACACCACCATCATCGATGGCGCTGGCAAGAAGGCCGACATCCAGGCCCGCGTCGGCCAGATCAAGGCCCAGATCGAGGAGACCACGTCCGACTACGACCGTGAGAAGCTGCAGGAGCGGCTGGCCAAGCTGGCCGGCGGCGTCGCAGTGATCCGCGTCGGCGGTGCGACCGAGGTCGAGGTGAAGGAGCGCAAGGATCGCGTCGACGACGCGATGCACGCGACCCGCGCCGCGGTCGAGGAAGGCATCGTCGCCGGTGGTGGCACGGCCCTGCTTTACGCCTCCAAGGTGTTGAGCAAGGTCCGCGCGGCCAACGACGACGAACGGCACGGCATCGACATCGTGCGTCGCGCGATCCAGATGCCCTGTCGGCTCATCGCCGAGAACGCCGGCATGGACGGCGCCGTCGTCGTCGGCAAGCTGACCGATAAGGACGATGCCAACTGGGGTTTCAACGCCCAGAGCGGCGAGTATGTCGACATGCTGAAGGCCGGCGTGGTCGACCCGACCAAGGTCGTCCGCTTGGCGCTCCAGGATGCGGCTTCAGTCGCCGGTCTGCTCGTCACCACCGAAGCGATGGTGGCCGAAAGGCCGGAGAAGAAGGCACCCGCCGGTGGCCACGAACACGGCGGCGGCATGGGCGGCATGGACGGGATGTACTAAGTCTAGCCCGCCAAGCACAGCCGAAGACCACACGCGGCCTTCGGCGTCGTGCGAAGCCAACCGAAGGGCCGCGGAGCAATCCGCGGCCCTTTTTCTTCTTCATGTAATGGCTATTCGTTGCGACGGGTCGCGCCGGTCATTCGTCGCCCGGCATGTCGGCTTCGACGTCCGGATTGAGCTGAAGCGCATGCACCATATCGGCGTTGGCGCCGTCCGCGTCGCCCAGCTGCCCCTTCGCGCGGCTGCGCCACGCCCAATCGTCCGCTTCGCTGGGATTGAGCCGGATCGCGGCGTCGAAATCCGCCACCGCGTGTTTGTAATCGGCCTGGTCGTAATACTGCACGCCGCGCCCGGCGAAGGCGTCGTCGCGCGTGGGATCGAGGTTGATCGCGCGCGTGAAATCCGCGATCGCCTTGTCCGTTTCGCCTTTGTCGGCATAGATGGTGCCGCGGTTGGTGTAGGCTTCCGCCAACTTTTTCGCCGCCGGCCGCCCGTGACTCCACTCGATGATGGCGGTGCACGCGTCCATGCTCTCCTTGGAATCGTCGTTGCCACACAATCTCTGTAGCGACGGAATGCTCTGCGCCTGTGCGCTGTTTGCGACGGTTAGCATCGCCAGCGCGACGCCGATAAAAATCCCTTTCACCTGCATCAAAAACCCCCGGTTTCCGATCGTCCGCTCACCGACTTTGCACAGACGCGGCCTTCCACGCAATCTATGGCGTTGGCGCTGCCGTCTTGAGGAATTCCGCCGTCGCCGCGATCGTGTCCTTGAGACCGAGCCGGGCCACGGCGACCCCTTCGGGAAACGCGCCCAACAGGCGTGACGGCATCGCCCGATCAAGCAACACGAAGACGCCGTGATCGGTGGACCGGCGCACCAGGCGGCCGAAAGCCTGTTTCAGCCGCAAGCGGGTGATCGCGTCATCGTGTGCGGCGCCGCCAAACTGCGCCTTGCGCGCGCGGTGCAGGATGTCGGGCCGCGGCCACGGCACGCGGTCGAAAACAATGAGCCGCAGCGAGCGGCCAGGCACGTCGACGCCGTCGCGCACCGCATCGGTGCCAAGCAGCGACGAATCCTCCTCGGCGCGGAAGATGTCGACCAGCGTTGCCGTGTCCATCGCGTCGACATGCTGCGCCAGCAGCGCGAGACCGGCGGCTTCCAGAGGCGCGGCGATACGCTTGTGCACCGCCCTGAGCCGCTGGATCGCGGTGAACAGGCCCAAGGCACCGCCGCCCGAAGCGACGATCAGCTCGCGATAGGCAGCGGCGATCTGGTCGA
The DNA here is from genome assembly GCA_049689615.1 of Allostellaceae bacterium. Taxonomy (GTDB): domain Bacteria; phylum Pseudomonadota; class Alphaproteobacteria; order ATCC43930; family CGMCC-115725; genus REEB95. The sequence continues at coordinate 741 of JBAVMB010000074.1, read as the reverse complement.
AATCGTTGCGGTTGATGTCGTTGACGATGAAGACTCGCGTCTGCGCCGGATAATCGAACGGCGATTTGACGCGCGCGCGCATCGCCGGCGCCTTGAGGTGGCGCGCACCGGTGCGCGCTTCGGCGCCGAGCCAATCGGTTTCGGCGTCGCCGCTGCCGTCGGTCAGGGTCGCCGACGTCACCAGCACGCCGTGCGCCGGTGCGACGACGAACTCGGCGAACGGCCGGGTCGGATCGACGAAGTGCCGGTGCATGCCGATATCGACCGCATGGCCGTCGGCGCGCTCGACCGCGAACCAGTCGACGAACTCGTCCGGCGGCTCGTGCTCCATTTCCTCGAGCATGCGCCGCCAGCCGCCGAGCTCGAGCATGGCGCGGCGTTCGAGTCCGCGCACCGCCGCCTCGATCCGCATGCGCACCGCGGTGTCGAGCTTGGCCGCTTCGTCGGCAAGCTTGGCGCGCAGCCGCTGCGCCAACGTTTTGAGCGGCGTCTCGATGCGGTTCAATTCGCTCGCCAGCTCGCGCGCGACCTCGATCAAGCCGGGGATGGGCGGCCGCGGCTCGGTCTCGAGGCTGTAGCCCTGATCGGCATCGCCGGTCCGCGCCAGCACCTGATCGCGCGCAAGCGCCAGGAAGCGCTCGCAAACGCGTTGCGCGCGGCCGTCGGCGATGCGCTTGAGCCAGCCTTCGCCCGGCAGCGTGTTGCGCGCCGCGTCGATCGCCTGATCGAGCGCCTGCTGGC
>JBAVMB010000073.1:0-2253 GCA_049689615.1 Allostellaceae bacterium | reverse complement strand
GTCAAGGCGATGGACAATGTCCATCTCAATAACGCGCGTATCGAATATCTCGTCGAACAGCTCTATTCGCTCAACCGCCGCCTGCAATCGGCCGACGGCAAGCTGCTCCGCCTCGCCGAGCATTCGGGCATCAAGCGGCCCGACTTTCTCCAGCACCATCTCGGCTTGGAGCTGCAGCCCGACTGGGTCTCGCGTGTCCGCCGGTTGCATGGCAAGGGGTGGACGACGCTTATCTCCAAGCACGTCGCCGAGGTCAAGAATCTGCGTGCCGAGATCGCCGCCATCGCCGCCGAGGCGGGCGTGCCGCCGGCGGAATTCCGCCGCATCGTCGGCACGGTCCAGCGCGGCGAGCGCGAAGCCTCGCGCGCCAAGAAGGAGATGGTCGAGGCCAATCTGCGGCTGGTGATCTCGATCGCCAAGAAATACACCAACCGCGGCCTGCAATTCCTCGACCTGATCCAGGAAGGCAATATCGGCCTGATGAAGGCGGTTGATAAATTCGAATACCGTCGCGGCTACAAGTTCTCGACCTATGCCACGTGGTGGATTCGTCAGGCGATCACGCGCTCGATCGCCGACCAGGCGCGCACCATCCGCATCCCAGTGCACATGATCGAGACGATCAACAAGCTGGTGCGCACCTCGCGCCAGATGCTGCACGAGATCGGCCGTGAGCCGGCGCCCGAGGAGCTCGCTGAGAAGCTCGGAATGCCCCTGGAGAAGGTGCGCAAGGTGCTCAAGATCGCCAAGGAGCCGATCAGCCTCGAAACGCCCATTGGTGACGAGGAAGACTCCCATCTCGGCGATTTCATCGAAGACAAGAACGCGGTGCTGCCCTTGGATGCCGCCATCCACGGCAATCTGCGCGAGACCACCACCCGCGTCCTGGCCTCGTTGACGCCGCGCGAGGAGCGCGTACTGCGCATGCGCTTCGGCATCGGCATGAACACCGACCACACACTCGAGGAGGTTGGCCAGCAATTCTCGGTCACCCGCGAGCGCATCCGCCAGATCGAGGCCAAGGCGCTGCGCAAGCTCAAGCACCCGAGCCGGTCGCGCAAGCTGCGCTCGTTCCTCGATACCTGATGACGGGACTCGGGGTCGCGCCTTAGATTGGCGCGGGCCCGTAGTTCAGCGGTTAGAACGCGCCGCTCATAACGGTGTAGTCGCAGGTTCGAATCCTGCCGGGCCCACCATCCTCTTGTCCGGAAGATCGACGATCGTGATCACGTCGTCGGAGCCAAAGGTGTAATAGAGCGCCTCGAGTTTGCCGCCCGCGGAACTCAGCAATTTGGCGACTGCGGCGTCTGGCGCCCGGATACCTTGTCCTTTTGCGGACCCTTCACGCCGTCGGCGGTGAAAGAAACGCGCGCAAGATACCGGGCCAGGGAACTCTTCCTTATGGTCTTGTGCCAGATAGCCTTGGGCGTTTTTCACAAGCCCGCCCAAATTGTTGACCATGGTCGGCGGCAGGTCGCCGGTTACTTCACGACTAAGTCGTTCTGCACTGATTTGACCCCGGCGACCCCGCTGGCAACTTGGGTCGCGCGACCGATCATCGCCTCCGAGTCAACCGCGCCGGTTAGCTGAACCACGTTGTGGTTGGTGACGACGTGGATCTCGAACACCTTCAGTGAGGAATCACCGAGAATCGCGGTCTTGACCTTGGTGGTGATCGTCGCGTCATCGACATAGGCGCCGGTACTTTCGCTGGTCGCCGTTTGCGCGCAGGCGGCGAGCGGATAGACCAAGGCCAAGCCGACGATGACGATGCTCGTCTTGATGGAATTACGCATGTGTTTTCTCCAGTGTCTGAGGCTGAGGTGGCTTCGACGGACGTGTCCGAAGGCGGGCTAGATCCGCCCCAAAAGAACCAGCACCAATAGGATGATCAAGACGGTCCCCACGCCGGTGCTCGGGTAGTAACCCCAGCCGGCGCTGTAGGGCCAACGCGGCAGCGCGCCGATGAGAAGAATAACGAGAACGATCAGCAGGATCAGTGAGATGCTCATGATGTCTTTCCTTTAAGGAGACACGCTGGGGGCGGCACTAATTTCTCCAGGTGGCAATCTCCGGACAGGCCTTGCTCAATTCCTCAATATGGTTTTGAACCGCCAAGATTGAATCGCGAGCGCAAACAACGGCGATCGTCTTACCGGTGCCCGCGAGGATGGGCATCTCGACGTTGTGCCCATCCAAATCAGCAGCGAGTTCCATGGAAACGGCGCGGTAACAAATAGTCGCGGGCGGAAG
>JBAVMB010000072.1:0-1882 GCA_049689615.1 Allostellaceae bacterium | reverse complement strand
TCGCGCGCCTATCTGCATCATCTGGCGCGCCCCGGCGAGATCCTGGCCAGCATGCTATTGACCCACCACAATCTTCGCTACTATGCGCGGCTGATGGAGCAAATGCGCGCGGCCATCGAAGCGCGGCAGCTCGCCGCGCTCGGCGACTGCCTGACACGCGATTGGGCGCGCGGCGACAGGTGACGCCGGATGAAACGACAGCTGAAAAACCTGCTGTTCCGATGCGGATTGGACGTTCGTCGCGCCGGGAAGCGGCGCACCCCTCATTTGCCGGAGTTCCTGGAGTCGCGCGGGATCGAGACCGTCCTGGACGTGGGCGCCAACACCGGGCAATTCGGACGCGGGCTGCGCCGGGCGGGATATCGCGGCCACATCGTTTCGTTCGAGCCGATCAAGGACGTCTTCGCGACGTTGAAAGGCGTGGCCGACCGGGACGGCAACTGGGAGGTCCACAACTACGCCCTCGGATCGGCGCTTTCGGTCAGAACCATCCGGATCAGCGAGGACACTGTGTTCAGCTCGCTGCTCGAACAAACCTCTGCCGCGCAGGAATTCGATCCGAAGGCGCGCGTTCTGCGCCAGGAATCCGTCGAGATCAAACGCCTCGATGATGTACTCCCGTCGTTCCACGGCGGCCGCATTTTCCTGAAGATCGACGCCCAGGGATTCGAACGGGAAATTCTCGATGGCGCGGCGGCCTCGCTTGGGCAGATTCTGGGGATTCAGGCCGAGCTTCCGCTCGTGCATCTCTACCGGGGCGTCTGGTCCCTGCCGGACGCCCTGGAGTACCTGCGTCAGCGGGACTTCGTCCTCAGCCAAGTGCAGCCGACGAATTACGACACCAAGGATTGGGCGTCGATGATCGAACTGGATTGTATATTCCGGCGGATGGATCCGAGAGACCGGATCCAGGACGTCGCCTGAAAAACCGGCGGGATCCCATGGCGAAAGACAAATACCGCGGATTGACGCTGCTCGGGCGGGCATCGCCCCTGCCCGCCTCGCCCGACGCGGCGCGGCTCGAACGCGTGGCCAACCCGCATCCGCGCGAGACTTACCTCATCCGCTTCAACGCGCCGGAATTCACCTGCCTGTGTCCGCTCACTGGCCAGCCGGATTTCGCGCATTTCGTCATCGACTACGTGCCGGCGAAGCACATCGTCGAGAGCAAGGCGCTGAAGCTGTTCCTCGCGTCGTTCCGCAACCATGGCGGCTTCCACGAGGATTGCACGCTGACGATCGCCAACCGCATCCGCGCGGCGATCAAACTGCGCTGGCTCCGCATCGGCGGCTATTGGTATCCGCGCGGCGGCATGCCGATCGACATTTTCTTCCAGACCGGCGCGCCGCCCAAAGATCTGTGGCTGCCCGACCAGGGCGTGCCGCCGTATCACGGCCGCTGAGATGGACGCGGCGCGGATCAAGGCGGCGATCCGCGACGAGGCGCTGAAGCTCGGCTTCGACGCCGTCGGTTTCGCAGCGCCGGAGACCGCGATGGCCGCCCGCGCCGGCCTTGTCGATTTCCTGGCGCAAGGTTTCCACGGCGAGATGGATTGGCTGGCCGAACGTGCCGAGCAGCGCGCCAACCCGACGGCGCTGTGGCCTGACGTCAAGAGCGTGGTCGTGCTTGGCCTCAATTATGCGCCGGAGGACGATCCACTGCCGGAGCTCGACGCGCGCGACCGCGGCTATATCTCGGTCTACGCGCGCGGCCGCGATTATCACGATCTGATCAAGGGCCGGCTCAAGATGCTGGCGCAGAAGATCGCGTCGCGCTGGGGGCCGGCGCTCAAAGTGTTTGTCGACACCGCGCCGGTGATGGAAAAGCCGCTGGCGCAGGCCGGCGGCATCGGCTGGCAGGGCAAGCACACCAACCTGGTGT
>JBAVMB010000071.1:0-3735 GCA_049689615.1 Allostellaceae bacterium | reverse complement strand
GTGAACGTTGCGCTTCCGCGGGTGCGCGATTTTCGGGGTCTTTCGGGCAAGAGCTTCGACGGTCGCGGCAATTATGCGCTCGGTCTCAAGGAGCAACTCGTGTTCCCCGAGATCAACTACGACCAGGTCGACGCGGTGCGCGGCATGGACATCATCATCGTCACCACCGCGAAGACCGACAAGGAAGCCAAGGCGCTCCTGCGTGGCTTCCAAATGCCTTTCGTCAACTGAGGACAGCGATATGGCGAAGACCAGTTCCATATGGCGCAACCGCAAGCGCGAGCGGATGGTGAAGCAATTCGCCGCCAAGCGCGCGAAGCTCAAGGCGATCGCGAACGACATGTCGCTGACGCCGGAAGAGCGTTTCGCCGCTCGGCTCAAGCTGGCCGAACTGCCGCGCAATTCCTCGGCGGTGCGCATTCACAATCGCTGCGAGTTGACCGGCCGTCCTCGGGGCTATTACCGCAAGTTCAAGCTGTCGCGTATTGCGCTGCGCCAGTTGGCCTCCGCCGGGCAAGTGCCCGGTATGGTCAAGTCGAGCTGGTAACGGAGAAGACGGTATGATGACCGATCCCCTCGGCGATTTGCTCACGCGCATCCGCAATGCTCAACAAGCGCGCAAGCCCACCGTGCAATCGCCGGCGTCGAAAATCCGCGCCAACGTGCTCGAAGTGCTGCAGCGCGAAGGCTACATTCGCGGCTATTCGCGCGAGGAAGTTCGTCCCGGCGTGGCTGAGCTCACGATCGAGCTCAAGTATGTCGACGGCGAGCCCGTGATCCGCGAGATCACCCGCATCTCCAAGCCTGGCCGCCGCGTCTACTCGCGCATCTCGGATCTTCCCCGGGTCTATAACGGGCTGGGCATTTCGATCCTGTCGACGCCCAAGGGCGTCATGTCGGACAACGAGGCCCGCGCCGCCAATCTCGGCGGCGAGGTCCTCTGCCGCGTGTTCTAAGGAGCGCAACGTCGATGTCGCGCATTGGCCGCTATCCGGTGGCGATCCCGCAAGGGGTGACGGTCGAGGTGTCCGGCGGCAAGCTCACCGCCAAGGGCAAGCTCGGCAACCTCTCCATGCCGCTGTCCGCCGAGGTCAACACCACGGTGAAGGACGGCAAGGTGTCGTTTGAGCCCAAGACCGAGTCGAAGCGGGCCCGCATGCATTGGGGCACGATGCGGGCGCTCGCCAACAACATGGTGGCTGGCGTGTCGCGCGGCTTCACCAAGAATCTCGAGATCGAGGGCGTCGGCTATCGCGCCGCGGTGCAGGGCAAGAACCTGGTGCTGCAGCTCGGCTTCAGTCACGAAGTGACCTTCCCGATCCCGGCCGACGTCAAGATCACGGCCGAGAAGCCGACCAGCATCACGATCACCGGCGCCGATCGCCAGCGCGTCGGCCAGGTGGCCGCGGTGATTCGCGCCTACCGCGTGCCCGAGCCCTACAAGGGCAAGGGTATCCGCTACGGCACGGAGACCGTCCGGCGCAAGGAAGGGAAGAAAAAATAGGTGCGCCGATGAGCCACAAAACCGTCGATCTTTTCACCCGTCGCCAAGGCCGGGTCCGCTATCGCATCAGCCGCGCCACGCAGCGCCGCCCGCGGCTGACCGTGTTCCGTTCGTCGAAGCACATCTACGCGCAGGTGGTCGACGATCTGAGCGGCCGCACGCTCGTCGCCGCTTCGAGCCTCGACGAGAACCTCAAGAAAGACGCCAAGACTGGCGCCAACAAGGGCGCCGCGGCGGCGGTCGGCAAGCTGCTCGCCGAACGGGCCAAGGCCGCTGGTGTCACCTCCGTGGTCTTCGACCGCGGCGGTTATTTGTTCCATGGCCGAGTCAAGGCTCTGGCCGATGCCGCCCGCGAGGGCGGACTGCAGTTCTAGGAAGAAGGCACCATGGCACGCACACCCGGATCACGCACCGCTGGCGGGCCGCCCCGCCGGAGCGAAGGCGAGGGCGACCGCCCGCCGCGCGAACGCCGCCCGCGCTCGCGCGATCGCGACGCCGACGGCGCAGGCGAAGGCGAATTCGTCGAGAAGCTGGTCGGCATCAACCGCGTCGCCAAGGTTGTCAAAGGTGGCCGGCGCTTCGGTTTTGCCGCGCTCGTCGTGGTCGGCGACCGCAAGGGCCGTGTTGGCTATGGCTCGGGCAAGGCGCGCGAGGTTCCGGAAGCGATCCGCAAGGCGACCGAGCAGGCGCGTCGCGCGCTAGTGCGCATTCCGCTGCGCGAAGGCCGCACGCTGCATCACGATATCGTCGGCCATTTCGGTGCCGGCCGCGTCGTGCTGCGGACGGCGAAGCCCGGCACCGGAATCATTGCCGGCGGTCCGATGCGCGCCATCTTCGAGGCGTTGGGCGTGCAGGACGTGGTGGCAAAGTCGGTCGGCACCTCCAATCCGCACAATATGATCAAGGCGACCTTCTCGGCGTTGACCCATTCGGTCAGCCCGCGGTCGGTCGCGCAGCGGCGCGGCAAGAAGGTGAGCGAGATCCTGGGCAAAGGCGCCGCGGCGGCGGCCGAGGCGCGGGAGTAGTACATGGCCGAGCAGATCAAGGCGAAGCGGCCGGCCAAGAAGGCCGAGGCGACGGGCGGCAAGGGTATCCGCATCACCCAGATCGGCAGCGCGGCCGGTCGGCCGGTCTGGACGCTGGCGACGCTCAAGGGGCTCGGCCTCAACAAGCGTCACCGCTCGCGCGTCGTCGTGGATACGCCGGCGGTACGCGGAATGATCGAGCGCGTGAAGCATTTGCTGCGTGTCGAAGCGGCGTCGTGAAGGCGCGATTGCGCGATCGGCGCGCGTTTTGCGATAATTGGGTGAACGCACAATGAAACTCAACGAGATCAAGGATAACCGCGGCGCCCATTATCGCGCCAAGCGGCGCGGTCGTGGCATCGGCTCGGGCAAAGGCAAGACCAGCGCCCGCGGCGGCAAGGGCCAGACCGCGCGCACCGGCGTCGCCCTCAACGGCTTCGAAGGTGGCCAGACGCCGCTGCACCGCCGGCTTCCCAAGCGCGGCTTCAACCGCGAGGAATTCCGCAAGCGCTATGCCGTGATCAACCTCGGCGTACTGCAGCGCGCGGTCGACCAGGGCACTTTGCAATCCGGCGCGACGGTGAAGGCTGAGGATCTGGTCAAGGCCGGCGTCCTGCGTCGCACGTGGGACGGCGTGAAGCTGCTGGCCAAAGGCGAATTGAAGGCGCCGCTGACTCTCGAGGTCGCGGGCGCATCCAAGGCGGCGGTTGCCGCAGTCGAGAAACTGGGGGGCAAGGTCGTTCTACCGGCCGCCAAGGCGAAAGCGCCGGCGGCGCCGCAACCCCAGCAAGGTTAACCGCCAATGGCCTCCGCCGCCGAGCAGCTTGCCGCCAGCCTCAATCTCGGTGCTTTTGCCAAGGCGACCGAACTTAAGAATCGAATCTGGTTCACGCTCGGCGCGCTGATCATCTATCGCCTCGGCACCTATATTCCGCTGCCGGGCATCGATCCGCAGGTCCTCGCCGACGTATTCCAGCGCAACTCCGGCGGCCTTCTCGGCATGGTCGACATGTTCTCGGGCGGCGCGCTCGGGCGCATGACGATCTTCGCGCTCAACATCATGCCGTACATCTCGGCCTCGATCATCATTCAGCTGATGCAGGCGGTGTCGCCCCAGCTCGAAGCGCTCAAGAAAGAAGGCGAGCTCGGCCGCAAGAAGATCAACCAGTACACCCGCATGGGCACCGTGTTCCTGGCGGCGATTCA